>JBPCVB010000134.1:0-2824 GCA_051010855.1 Pirellulaceae bacterium
GCATGTTCGACTGGCCGGCCAACACGAACACGCGCACGACGGTTTGATCTGAATCCGTTGGTTGCTGGGCAATACCGGGTTCAGCGAGCAGCGCGGTCAAGAGCGTTGCAAGAATGAGCAAGCGACAGAAAATGGGAGCGAGAATTGGACTGCCTGCCGGCAGATTACACCACCGGGTTTTGATAGTGACGCTGGTAGTGTTCACGACAATGATCGCACATCTCCAGATGGTAACGCACGCGGCGGTTCAAGGACTCGCACAGCCGTTCGTTGTGGAATTCAGGTAACAGCGAAATTGCATCCTTGCAGGAAACTTGAATCAGCATACCATCCGGAATCTTGTTGCGTTTGGGTGGACGGCTGGCCCAGTACAAAGCGCCGCCGCCCAATGCGGTGAAACCGGCCAATGATGACAGGACAACCCGCCGAATCGCAGCGCGACGCGATTGTTTCTGGTTTTCGGATAGCAGGCGGGTGATCGCTTCCGCGGGGCACTGTTGCCAATCAGGTTTGACCGGATCAGTCATGGTTGGTCGGGAAGGCAGGCGGGACTGTTCATGATGAGTTGAAAAGACCATCCTGGCTACAACAGCGCAGCACTGCCGTAAGGATGGTTACATTTTCAGGAATCCGTTCCAAAAAATCGAGGCGAGTGTTAATCAATACACTAGTGCACGGGGGAGATGCCGTGCAAGTGCGATGGCTCAGCGGCGACCGAGTCCGGCAACCTCGGGACAGCCCCGACTTGAGCCGCCAGTCGATCGAGATCCACGATTTTCACGCGGCGGCGAGCAATCTGGATCATGCCTTCCTTTTGCAACTCACCCAGTACAACGGTCACGGTTTCCCGGGTGCTGCCGATGATATTGGCCATTTCCTGGTGTGACAGCTTGATGCTGAGCTCAAATCCGTCATCGACGCGGCGACCGTATTGCTCGATTAGTTCCAGCAGCAGGTAAACGAGTCGCTCTCGATTGGAGTGGAACAGCAGATGGCGGAGTCGGCGTTCGACACGTTGGCGACGCAGTCCGATCAGTTTGGTAATACCAAGGGTCAGGTCCGGATGCATCCGCATGCACCGCTGGACTTCTTCCCGCGGAATCAGCACCAGCTGCGAATTCTCTGTGGTTTCGCTGTATTCCTGGCGGCAGGTGGGATCCACGAGTGACAACTCACCGAAAATTTCGCCAGGTTCGACGAAAACCAGAATGGACTGCTTGCCTTCGGGTGTGACATGGCAGATTTTGATGCGACCGGAAACGACCAGCATTACGCCATCAGCGTCGTCGGCTGGCAGGTAAACGGTTTCGCCACGCTTGAATTTTTTCAGTCGCGATACGGATTCCATTTGCCGAATTTGATCGGGATGCAGGCGACTAAACAAATCGCACTTGCTGAGGTGCCAAAACGTTTCGGGCATGACTGAATCCTTATAATGAGTGCTTGAGAGTTGCCCCGAGATGTAAGCAGATAAGCCGTCTTGGGGAACAGTCGCCGTGAAGGTCTGGTTTCTTACAGAATATTTCCGGATTAACCGCACAAACTTCCCACCCATATCGGTTGAATTGCGGTTTTCCTCACAAAAAAGCGGGACCCGCCGATGTGAAAAAATCGACGGACCCCGTTAGGGATCGTTCATATTACGGCCGTTTGATTCGCCTAACGGCCACCGCCCCGCGGATTGTCACCGCCGCCACCGCCACCGCGTCCACCTTGTCCCTGGCCGCGTCCACCCTGTCCGCCGCCGCGTCCACCCTGTTGTTGTTGCTGTTGCCGTGCGCGTTGTTGCATGGCTTGCTGTAGTCTCGCCAGGTTTTGCATTTGTTGCGCCGACGCGTTCTGTCCGCCCCGGTTATTGTTCTGGCCGCTGGAGCCAGTTTGCGGTGACGAATCAGAGCCATCGTCCTCATCAATGATGATTTCGATATTGTCCTCGCTCAGCAGCTGCGCAAGCTCGGTTAACAGATGCGGATCCATGCGGCCCTGGACCTCAATCATCTCGAACGCCTGCATCGGTCGATTGTTGGGCTGGTCGACCTTGACGACGTAGGCAAGAACTCGCTCGTAGATAAAACGGGGTCCCGTCACAACCAGCTTGTCGTTCTTTTGGTCGACGGCCAGCGTCGCTTTGGGCAGTTCTTCCTGTTCGCTACCGCCTCCGCCGCGTTGGCCCATCAAGGCCTGAATGAACTGCTGTTCGGCCCGGCCCTGGGCGTTGCCCTGTTCTCCTCCCTGGCCGTCGCCACCTTTCAACATATCGCCGAGACTTTCCCGCACCATGTCGGCAATTTCGGTGGGATCGCGGTACAAAATATCGATCGTATATGTGTCGCCGATCGAATTCGGCTGCTGGATGGCATCGGGTTGATCAATCAGGTTGACCAGACGTTCAATCAGTGTCATGTCTTCGGGCAAGGCACTGACCATGAGAGTGTATTTTTGGACATCGGCGACAATCGCAACTGGACCGCGTGTTACAAACACACCAGCATCACTGCCCGAGCTGCTACCACCCATAAATGTATCAACCAGACTTCCGGCTCCCTCACCAACGGTGTTGCGCAACATACCGCCCATCAGGCCGCCAAGTGCTCCTCCACCGCCCCCACTACCCCCGCCAATGCCAAGATATTTTTGAAGCATTTCCTTGGCTTCAACGGCGTCACGATGCTTGATGTAGAACAACGCGAATTCCTCGCTGCCAGTGCTGGCATCGAGGTTTTGCATGATCAGGTCTTCAATTGCATCCAGCGCTTCAAGGTCTTCCGATTGCAGGACCAACCCAAAATCTGTTACGCGAATCGTAACCGGTGCTCCGTCCACC
>JBPCVB010000135.1:0-6123 GCA_051010855.1 Pirellulaceae bacterium
CCTGTGCGATGTGCAGCGGTACGATTCTGTTGTACGGAATCCCCCGGGTTGTGATCGGAGAGAACAAAAATTTTCAGGGTTCGGAAGACCTGTTAAGCGAAAATGGAGTGGAGCTGGTGTTGGCAAACAACCAGGAGATCGAGGAAATCCTCCGCAAATTCATCGAGAACAGACCGGAATTATGGCACGAAGACATAGGTAAAGTTGACGCGTAGCGGACGAGACCACTGACAGGGAGCAATTTGCATGGCATTACTCATCAAGAACGGGCGGATCATTACGGCCACCGACGATTTTGTTGCCGATATCCATGTCGAAGGTGAAACCATTACGGCTATCGGGACCGGTCTGGATGATCCGGCGGCCGAGGTGATCGACGCCAGCGGAAAGTACGTGTTTCCCGGATTCATCGATCCGCACGTGCACATCTATCTGCCGTTTATGGGCACGTACTCTAAAGACACATGGGAAACGGCCAGCAAGGCGGCGTTGGTCGGCGGCACAACGACATTAATCGAGATGTGTTGCCCCAGCCGTGCGGAAGAACCGCTGGAAGCATTCGAACTTTGGAAATCAAATGCTGATGGTTTGGCCGCCGTCGATTACTCGTTCCACATGGGCGTTACGAAATTTGATGATGCATCGGAAGCCCAGTTGCGTGAGATCGTGTCACGCGGTATTTCGTCATTCAAGATCTTCCTCGCTTACCTCGGAGCGTTTGGAATCGATGACGAGGAATTGTTCCGTACGCTAAAGCTGGCCCGGGAACTGGGTGTGATCGTGACGGCTCACTGTGAAAACGCCACGGCGGTCGCCCAGTTGCAGGGTGAGTTGCTGGCTGCCGGGAAAACCGGTCCTGAATTTCATGAGCCTTCCCGGCCGGAGTCCGTCGAGGCCGAAGGCGTTCATCACTTGATGACGTTTGCTGAATTGACCGGCGCGCACGTTTACGTAGTGCATACGTCATGTGATGCGGCCGTCCAGGCAGCCCAGGCAGCGCGTTACCGTGGTGTCAACGCGTGGATCGAAACCGTCATCCCGTATCTGGTGCTGGACAAGACGTACGCCGAGCGACCCGAGTTTGAAGGTGCCAAATATGTGATGTCACCACCGATTCGCGATCAACGCAACCAGCCTATTTTATGGGACGCGCTCCGCAACCGGTTGATCAGTACCGTGGCCACCGATCACGCGCCATTCGATTTCGGTAACCAGAAGTCCATGGGCGCCGATGATTTCACAAAGATTCCCAACGGCATTCCCTCGGTCGAGGACCGGATTAATCTGCTGTACACCCATGGCGTCGTGCCGGGCAAAATCGACCTGAATACTTTCGTCGACGCTGGCAGCACCCAGGCGGCAAAACTGTTTGGGCTGTACCCGCGTAAGGGTGCGATTCAGATCGGTAGTGACGCCGACCTGGTGATTTACGATCCCGACTACCGCGGCAAGATTTCGGCCAGTACCCAACAGATGGACGTCGACTACAGCGCCTTTGAAGGCTGGGAGATTCAGGGGCGTCCGTCACTGGTGACGGTTCGCGGAGAGGTTCAGGCCCGGGACGGTCAGTTCACTGGCACGATCGGCCGAGGCCAGTTTCTGGCCCGCGAGCCAAACCATTTTTAAGCGACCCACACATCCAATTTGCAATTGCAACTTGCATTTTTCAATTTGCATTTTTCAATTTGCATTGGCAGCAGTATGCCAGCACTGGCCCCTGTAGCTGGGGTGTTAAGTACAGATTCCTTTTACCTAGCGCCTAATCCCTATCTCCTCACGCCTGCATTATCCTCGTGCCAACGCGTCGCTTTGATCGACGAAATCATCGCCGGTCCACTGGGCGTCTTCGCGAATCATCTGCTTGGCGTCGTGCTCGGCTTTCTTGCGGGCTCGAGCTTCGGCTTGCAACTCGACCAGCTCGGCATGCGTTTTGAAGAACTGCAAGCTGTGTCCCTTGAAATCATCGATGGTGTTGAATCCGTGTTCGTCCATAAACGCGGACAGTTCCTCGATCATCGGCTTGACGATTTTGTAGCCGCTTTTCATCACGCCCGTGCAAACTTGCACTGTGTCGCAACCGAGCAGGATAAACTGCGCGGCGTCGTGACCGGTTTCAATACCGCCGATACCGCTGAGCGTTTTGTCGGGGAACTCCGCGCGGATCAGCGCGGCAATCTCCATGCAGATTCGCAAAGCGATGGGTCTGACCGCCTGACAGGAATAGCCGCCGGGAGTGGTATATCCCTCAACCGACGGTTCCGGCCGTAGTGTTTTCAGGTCGACGCCCAGAACGCTGCGAATGGTATTGATGGCAGCGATTCCATCCGCGCCGCCCCGCAACGCCGCCGCGGTGGGGTCCTCAATATGGGTTACGTTGGGAGTCATCTTGGCCCACACCGGAACCTTGGCCACGCGATGTACCCAGCCACAGACCTCTTCCACGATGTCCGGATTGACGCCCATGGCCGACCCCATCTTGCGTTCGGGCAAGCCATGGGGACAGGACAGATTCAGTTCAAACGCATCGACACCGACATCCTGGCACTTTTCAATAATCTCGGCCCACGCTTCTTCGCGATATTCCTCCATCACCGACGCGATCAGAATCCGGTCGGGATACTTGTCCTTGAGTGACTTGAATTCGTCCAGCCAGGTTTCAAAGCTGCGATCGCTGATGAGTTCAATATTTTCCCAGCCAAAGATCTCTTTCGACTCACGGCTGCGCAGACGCGCGTAACGCGGCTGTACATTGATGACTTTTTCGGCTTCCAGACTGATCGTCTTGGCGATTACGGCGCCCCAGCCTTCGTCGAATGCCTTGCCAATCACGTTGGCGTTGGTTCCCGGAGGTCCCGAACCAATGACAAAGGGGTTCGGCATTTTCAGCCCGTTTACCGTGATCGACAGATCGGCCATGGGTAACTCTTCCTTTCAGATCAGAACGCAGCGGTGCATTGCCGTCCATTCTAGCCGATCGCCCCAGGCACCACCAATCTCGCTCGCCGGTGTTCTACGACAATCCCCGCTGTTTGCGTGTGGCCGGTATTGTGTTGTCAAGGATCAGGCCGAGGATGGCCGCTACTGCCATACCGGTTTTGCCAATGGAAGCCACCACGTCTCTCAGCCCGGTTGAGACGGAGCCCAGTTGCTCCAGTGCTGCCGCGCCGGCGTCGGAATTGAAATACGCCGGTACGCTCAATCCCATGAACAAGGCAAAACCGGCAATGAAAAGATTGCGGTCCACGTTCAGGTCCGCCCTGGCCAACTCGCGGATACCCACGGCGCTGATCAACCCGAACAAGGCGCAATACAAGCCGCCGACGATAGGGGTGGGAATGGAAGCGGCCATGGCGCCAAACTTGCCAAACAGCCCCAGCAATATCAGGATCACCGCCGCGATCTGCACAACGAAACGACTGCCAACCTTGGTAATGCCCACTAGTCCGATGTTCTCGGAATACGATGTCGAACTGAATCCGCCCAAAACGCCAGTTAGCGCGCAACCGACGCCCTCGCACCCAATCCCGCGAGACAGCTGCTCGGGGGTCGGATCGCCACCACCCGCCATCTGGCTGCAAGCGTGATAGTCACCAAAGGACTCGATCATGGAAGCCAGATAACCGGCCAGCACGGCCAGAATAAATCCGATATGAAATTTCGGCATGCCCCACGGCATGATCACTTCGGAAGGATTAACACGTAGCCAGTTGGACGCTGCAATATGTTCGGTATGAATGTAAGCCGGATGGGTATCCGGGATGAAGCCGCTGATCGTCATCACGATACAAACAGCGGAACTGATCAGAATCGCCAACAGAATCGGGAACAAACGGAACAGTCGCCAGCGTCGAGCCAGCACATAGGAAAAGACAATGATCATCACGATGGTCAAAACAGAAACCGGCCAGTAAGTGCCGGCCATTGGCGCGCCAGCGTTGTACAAAGCCAGTCCGATCAGCATGATCACCGGACCGATCACCACCGGCGAAAGAAAACGACGTATCAGGCCAAACAGTCCGGAGAAGCCAATCGTGATTTCAATTGCCGCGCCGACAAGAACCGCGCCGGCGATATACTGCATGATTTCCGCGGCGTCGCCGCCCCATCCCTTGACCGCCGTGATGATCGCGAGGAACGCCGCCAGAAAACTGAATGAGACGCCCTGGATAATCGGCAACCGTGAACCAAACGTGACCTGGATCAGCGTCGCCAGCCCGCTGCACAACATCACTGAGCTGATCAGGATCGCCACTTGCTGGCGATCCATCCCCATCCCCGATCCGTCTCCTTCGGGTCCCAGCATCAGCGGCACAGCCACCGTCGCACCAAACATGGTCAGCACGTGTTGGATGGCCAGCACCAATGCACGACCGGGTGGCGGTTTGTCGTCCAGTCCGTAGATGACGCCGCCGTTTACTTCTTTCGGTTTACTCACGGCTGAACGATGGCCTGATAGCTCTCGGGACGACGGTCGCGGAAGAACTGCCACGTGTTCCGCACTTCGCGGATCAGATCCAGATCCAGGTCGGCCACAACGACATCGTCGCAGTTGCGTCCTCCCTCGGCCACGATCTGTCCGCGGGGATCACAGAAATAACTTTGTCCGTAGAACTCGCCAATATTCCAGGGCGCTTCGGTGCCTGGCCGGTTAATGGCGCCCACATAATACTGATTGGCGACGGCATGGGCCGGTTGTTCCAGCTTCCACAAATATTCGCTGAGCCCTGCCACCGTGGCCGAGGGATTGAGTACGATTTCCGCGCCGTTCAAACCCAGGCAACGCGCACCGTCGGGGAAATGGCGGTCATAACAGATGTAGACACCAATCTTTCCGACTCGCGTTTCGAATACCGGATAGCCCAGGTTTCCGGGGCGGAAATAGAACTTTTCCCAAAACCCGGGAGCGCAATGGGGGATGTGCATTTTTCGGAACTTGCCCAGATACGAGCCATCAGCGTCGATCACCGCCGCCGCGTTGTAATAGATACCGGTCAGATCCTCTTCGTACATGGGAATGACCATCACCATTTCGTGTTTTTTGGCCAGCTCTTGCATCAACTTGACCGTCGGTCCGTCGGGAATCGCTTCGGTCAGTTCATACCATTTGGCGTCCTGCTCGGCACAAAAGTAGGGACCGTAAAACAACTCCTGCAGGCAAACAAACTCGGCTCCCTGGTCGGCCGCCTGGCCGATCAGTGCAACGTGCTTGTCAATCATTGCCGACTTGATCTTGTCGATCGGAGAGGTGGCCGGTTCGCACAGTGTGGCCGGAATCAGTGCGCCCTTGACGATGCGTGACATGAGGGACTCGGGTAAGGCAAGAAATTCCAGAATGGCAGGCAATTATGGTATCATAACGCCGAAGACGTTCCTACATTGTTCCACGTTGAATGCCCCCGAGTTCCATTTAGCGGAGTGAAAAGGATGTGCGCAGCACAAGCAACATCGTCACTGGATACCGTGCCCATTTTTAGTGCGGGAAAATGGATCGAATGCAACACCGACCGCACGTCGACGGTATTTAATCCGTCGACCGGCCAGGCTATCGCGCAGGTGCCCATGTGTTCGGCCGAGGATACGGGGCGGGTCGTGCAGTCGGCCGTCGATGCGTTGCCCACGTGGAAGGAAACACCGGTCGTCGAGCGGGCGCGATTGATGTTTCGGTTGCGACAGATTATGGAGCAGCGGTTTGACGAAATCGCCGCTTTGGTTACCCGCGAACACGGCAAGACACTGGCCGAATCTCGCGCCGAAGTCCAGAGAACCGTGGAGATGGTGGAGTTTGCGGCCGGCATCCCGGCCATGATCACCGGCGAAACAATGCCCAACATTGCTGCCGAAGTTGATGCAGAGACGATCCGGCACCCGGTGGGCGTGTGCGTTGGCATTACGCCGTACAATTTTCCGTCCATGGTTCCGATGTGGATGATCCCGGTCGCTCTGGTTTGCGGAAATACGTTTGTGCTGAAGCCTTCCGAAAAAACTCCGTTATCGGCTGTGTTGATCGGCGAGTTGTTGTGCGAGGCGGGGCTTCCGGATGGGGTGTTCAACATCGTGCATGGTGACAAGGAATGCGTGGATGCATTGCTGACTCATCCGGATGTAGCCGCGATTTCGTTTGTG
>JBPCVB010000136.1:0-2836 GCA_051010855.1 Pirellulaceae bacterium
AGTTTGCTCTGCATGTCGAGTGGAATCTCGCCAACTTCGTCCAGAAACAGGGTCCCACCGTCGGCCAGTTCAAATCGTCCAGCGCGATCGTGCGTGGCCCCTGTAAACGAACCTTTTACATGGCCGAAGAATTCACTTTCAAATAGCTCACGTGGCACCGAGGCACAATTTACCTTGACCAGAGGCGCACTTGCCCGAGCGCTCTGATCGTGAATCGCGCGGGCGACCAATTCCTTGCCGACGCCCGATTCCCCCAACACCAAAACACTCGTATCAGTGGCGGCGACAAGGTCCACTTGTTCCATGATCTTCCGAAACGCCGGACCTTGGCCAATGATATCGCCCGAGGCGTGCGTATCGCGAAGTTCGTCCCGCAGATATTCATTCTCCAGTTCGAGTTGCTGCCGCAGTCGTTCGATCTGATCAAAGGCATTGGCATTGGCAATCGCCACTGCGGCGCTGTCGGCAAAAGCCTGAAGCCACGCAAATTCCTGCGTGCTGGTATTGCTGCGGCTGAACACTGCAAGAACGCCCAGGATTTCATCACGAAACTTGAGGGGGAATCCGCAAAAATCCTGTACGCCTTCCAGATGCAACCAGTCGCCTCGAGCGAACCACTCCTGATCGTCTGCCGCATCAGTCAAATGCAAAGCTTCACCGAGTTGTCCAATCGAGCCAATTCTGCGGACGCCAAGCGGAAACCGTTTGTAGAAACCATCCGTTCCGTGCCATTCCGCGCCACTTTCCGGGTTCGTGGGTCGCGCTGCACTGGCTGCCAGATGTAAACACTGACTTTGGTCCGGACATTCGCCGAGCATCGGGCACTCGCCGCAGATATCACCCGGACGTTTAAGCCAGATGCGGGCCAGGACAAGATCGAAGTTGTCGACCAATGACTCCACCACCGCATCCAGTACGCCGGTTGGCTTGCGCTGTTGGGCCACCATGTTCGCAATGGCATGCAGAGATTCCAGATTCATGGATTGAGATCGAGAAGCCATGTTGGCACCCGCATGCGAGTTTGTTAAATCCAGGGAGTCTCGTGTGAAAATTCACGAATTCGTGAGATCTAACGAACACGTGACTGCTCATACTATCGTACGCAACTCTCAATCAGCACACAAGTTGCAACGATCTTGCACGTTGTGGCACAACCATTGCGTTTGTCTTTTCGCAACAGTCGGCCCGGAAAAGTCCGGCGACCTGGTAAGAGGAAATCCCCAAATCCGTCGAAATACGAGGAGAACGACAAATGTTATCGACAAACCACCTGAGAACCGTTTTTGTTTTAACTGCACTGTTTATCAGCAGCCTTACGGGCGTCCTGCAAAATGGGACCGCCTCCGAATTGCCAATCGTTGCCGCTGCAGCGACTCAACAGGTCGATCGTCCGTCGGTGGCATACAAGACAGCACAAATCGAGGGACTCGATATTTTTTATCGAGAGGCTGGTCCGAAAGACGCTCCTGTGATTCTGTTGCTGCATGGATTCCCGACATCGTCGCACATGTTTCGCAACCTGATCCCGGCACTGGCTGATCGGTACCACGTTATCGCTCCGGACTATCCCGGATACGGCAACAGCTCAATGCCATCCGTCGATGAGTTTGAATACACGTTCGATCACATGGCGGACATCGTTGAACAACTCACCGAGAACCTCGGTGTTGAGAAGTACAGCATCTACCTGATGGACTACGGGGCACCGGTCGGATTCCGACTGGCAGTACGACATCCGGAACGAGTCGAGTCGCTCATCATCCAGAATGGAAATGCCTACGACGAGGGATTGCGTGAATTCTGGGAACCGTTGAAAGCCTACTGGAAAGACCGCACAGAAGAAAACGAAACCGCTTTGCGAAACCTGTTAACGCTGGAAGCCACTCAATGGCAATACACGCACGGCGTCCGTGATGTCACCGCGATCAGCCCGGACAACTGGAACATCGACCAGCGTTTGCTGGACCGGCCCGGCAACCAGGAGATTCAGCTGGCCATGTTCTACGACTACGGCAGCAACCCGGGACGTTATCCAAAATGGCAACAGTACTTCCGCGACTACCAGCCGCCAACATTGATCGTGTGGGGCAAAAACGACCACATCTTCCCTGCCGAAGGCGCCCATCCTTATCGTCGTGATCTGGACAACGTGGAATTCAATTTGCTCGACACAGGACATTTTGCACTGGAAGAGGACGGCGAATTGATCGCAAACCATATTCGCGACTTCCTGGCAAAAAATGTGAAAAGCGAATCGTCAACTTCAACAAACAGATAGGTTCCGAAATGAAGGCGGCGACCATAACGCCGATGCGAGACCGGTCGCCGCCATTTTCCTTCGATTCGATCAACGAGGAGTGATCATGAACCCGCCGATCAGTGACATCGCCTTTACCCCGTCGGTCAAAACGGCACAGCAACTAAGGGGCTCGCGTGAGACGTATTCACGTATGGAGCAACGCGGTGGTTGGCAGAATACGATCACTGACGAACTGGCTGAGTTCATCGCGCAACGCGATTCGTTTTATATGGGAACCGCAGCCGCCGATGGTCAGCCGTATATCCAGCATCGTGGAGGGCCACGCGGTTTTCTGAAAGTGCTGGACGAGCACAGACTGGCCTTCGCCGATTTCACCGGCAATTCCCAGTACATTTCGGTAGGGAACCTCGACGAGAACAATAAGGCGTACATCTTCTTGATGGACTATCCCAACCGGCGTCGTATCAAGATCTGGGGCACCGCGCGTGTCGTCGAAGATGACGATGCCCTGCTCGATCAACTGACAGATCCTGAGTACCGTGGCAAGCCTGAGCGAGCTTTCGTGTTCGAGGTGGC
>JBPCVB010000137.1:0-5146 GCA_051010855.1 Pirellulaceae bacterium
GTTTTCGATTCTGATGATGCCTTTGCTGATGTTCGGCAGCATCTTCGCGATGGACGCCTTGTCCAATACGGGGGAGATCAAGGATCTCACGATCGTGGTTATTGACCACACCAACAAGTTGTTTGCTCCGCTCAAACTGCAGGCGGAAACGCATACTCAGCAAATCACTCACAAACTGGGCATCAGCGACGACTCAACCGGGACGGACGATGCACCGGGCACGGAGGCGAGCAAACTTGCCGCCCAAACGCAGACCAGCGAGGAAGATGAGAATGGACTAGACAGTTTTGGATCCATTTCCAAAGGTCAGCGTTACCATCTCGAGCTTTGGAAAGGCGACGACATTACGAATGAGGACCGTTACGCGTTGTCTGAGCAAGTTCGCCAGCAGGAGCTGTACGCATTCCTGGAAATTCCCGCAGACTTGCTGGACCTGGAGCTGTTTCGGCAGAGCCCCAGCCTGGACTCGCTGCCCGTCGCACAATTTTATTCGGAAGACTCCAATTTTTCGGACGCACGAAGCTGGATGTCGGCCAGTCTCAGTGAACTGGTCAAAGCTTATCGTTTGGCTGGATCGGGGATTGACGTTGAGACGGTCAACAAGCTGATTGTGCCGACCCGCGTGCAAGGGCTGGGTTTGCTGGACAAGTCGGCGACTGGCGATATCGAGGAAGGCGAAGAGAAAGATGACCTTCAGGCCATCTTGTTGCCGCTGGGCGTGATGATGTTGATGTTCATGGTTATCTTCATGGCTTCGCAGCCCATGCTGGAGTCCGTGCTGGAAGAAAAATCACAACGCATCGCCGAGGTATTGCTGGGCAGCGCCAATCCCTATCAGCTGATGACCGGAAAATTGTTCGGTACTGTGGGAGGCTCACTGACCATTTTGCTCATTTACCTCGCAGGTGGCTATGCACTGGCTGCCTACCGTGGCTGGACAGAATATATACCGGTTAGTCTGATCCCGTGGTTCGTGGTTTTTCAGATTCTGGGCGTCCTGTTTTTTGCCTCCATTTTCATGGCCGTAGGAGCGTCGGTAACGCAGTTGAAGGAGGCTCAGTCGTTGCTGTTGCCGGTGTGGATGTTGCTGATGTCGCCGCTCTTTGTCTGGATGCTTGTGATTCGCGAGCCAAATGGTGCCATGGCTACCTGGTTTTCCTATTTCCCGCCTGCCACGCCCACCATGATGGTGTTGCGATTGTCTACCAGCGCGACGATACCCGCATGGCAACCGTGGGTGTGCCTGGTCATCCTGGTGGTTGCCACAGTCCTTTGTGTTTATATCGCGGCTCGCATTTTCCGGGTTGGTTTGTTGTGGCAAGGCAAGACGCCCAAGCTCAACGAGCTGTTCCATTGGGCCTTCCGCGGCTAGCGATTTGCTATAATCAGCCAACTGTCTTGGTGGCACGTATGTGCAGGGCGATGTTTCGTCGCCCGGGAATGCGTCAGGTGTTCCTCGAGATTTGGCAACGGATCAAGAGATCCGTTAGTGCAAGACAGGGGCCTTCGCTGAATGGCGAAGGCCTTTTGAGTTTGTTTGACAGGCGGCTGTCATGATTCAATGGTTACTGGATTTGATCTTTTCCCGTGGCCACAACGTTACTGAACTGGCCCGGCGTCTGGATGTGCGGAGGGACCAGCTCACCAGCGTCAATCGGGAATATGGCGAATTCCAGATTCGCAAACGCAATGGCAAGCCGCGGACGATTGCGGCTCCCAACGCGGAGCTAAAGCACCTGCAGCGACGGATTCTGCGACGATTAATTGCGCGGTTAAAAGTGCACCCGCAAGCCACCGGATTCCAGCGTGGCCTTTCCTTTGTTGACAACGCCCGGTGCCACCAGTCTCAGTCCATTGTCATTCGCATTGACCTGGTCGATTTCTTTCCATCGATCAAGCGTCAACGAATCGAAAAGTATTTTCGCAATGCGGGCTGGAATCGCAAAGCCGCACGGTTGCTGGCCGATTTGACAACATGGAAAGGTGAGTTACCGCAGGGCGCACCGACCAGTCCGCGATTGAGCAACCTGGTCAACTACAGCCTGGATGCCCGCCTGGCCGGATTGGCGCAGCGATACGACGGAGTTTACACGCGCTACGCCGACGATATCGTGATCTCGCTCAGTCGGGATGACTGGCTCCTGAACGACCTGATCGCCGATCTGATTCGTACGATCCGCCAGCACGGATATCGTCCGCATATCAAGGGCAAATTCGATGTGCGGCGTTCACACCAGCGGCAGATGGTAACGGGACTGGTTGTCAACGACAGGGCAAATTTGCCGCGCGAAACACGTCGCTGGTTGCGGGCGGTTGAACATCGCACGAAGGTCTACAGGGCGGGTGGCACATTTTGCCTGCCACCGACATTGACCGCAGCCCAGCTGCAGGGCTGGCACAGCCTGCGACAGATGATCGATCGGGATCAGGTCTGATGCCTACGGCTCGAATTTTTTCCAGTCCACGGGCACTTCAGCTTCCAAAATGACCGGTTCCCGAGTGGCGGGATCGACAATCTCCAGTTGCCGGGCATGCAACGCGATCTGGCGCAGTCTCGTGTCGTTGGTTTGAGGTCCGAAAGCGATATCGGAACCGTAAAGCGAATCGCCGAAAACCGGATGGCCGCGGGATGCGGCTTGCAGGCGAATTTGGTGCGATCGGCCGGTCTCCAGCTTGATCTCCAGCAACGATCCATCGGCGATTGGTCGTACGACGCGATAGTGCAAGACTGCCCGTTGGCTGCCCTCGTCATTCTCGCCGCAGATTTCCGAACGCGCCTCGTCGGGAATTTTTCGCATCCAGTCGATCCATGTTTCCGAGTCAGGTTCCACACGGCCGCTGACCAGCGTCCAGTAAGTCTTCTCAACTTGCCGATTTTGAAACTGCTCTGCCAGCCGACGTGCCGCTTTCTTGTGCTTGGCAAACACCATCACACCGGTTGCGGGCCGGTCCAGTCGGTGCGGTACTCCGAGATAAACCTTGCCAGGTGTTGACTGTTGTGTCGCAAGATATCGCTTGACGCGCACTTCCATACTGTCGATTCCTGATGGCGCCTGTGTCAGCAAACCCCCCGGCTTGTTTACGGCCAGCCAGTCTTCGGTTTCGTGAATGATTTCCGGTGCTTTCGTCATGTGTGTGGTGGCTTGTTTAACGGCGAGCGGCGGGCGAGTGCGTCGAACGAGCGGCAAGTGCCTGACCAAACTGCCTCCGCATGGGAGGACATTGACTGGATGTGCAATCCTAAGTGTCGCAACATCCGCGCGACAAGGGATTGAGGGCGCCCGCGGGACTTGCCGGAAAAAACCAAATCGCTAAACTATTCGCTTGCTCGCGAACCTGGGATGTCGAGTCGAAGTCCCTTGTTTGCGGGATCGAGAGCGTAGCTCAGTTGGTAGAGCAACGGACTTTTAATCCGTAGGTCCAGGGTTCGAGCCCCTGCGCTCTCATTTGCTTTTTCTTTGGCCGCGAGATTGCCCGTTCGCGTTTTCTGCCCCGCACTTCGGCGGTTGACATTCCTTGTTCGATATTCTGCGGTTTCCGTCCATGCCCGGAATATCGAATATCGAATATCGAATTTCGAACAAGGAATGTCCAAGGTAGAAGTGTCTGCCCATGCCGCCCGCTACAATGAAGCGATTCACGTTTTCGGGAGGCGGTCATGCACAGGCTGCGATTCAATCGTCGGCGGATTCATTTTTGTTTGCGGGCTGATTGATTGTTGCTGTGACGTCGATTGCCGCACAAGACCTGGCAGTCGTTCAGGATGTTGAGTCACAGCCCCTCCGTGCCCAGATCAATCGGCTAATTGATGCCTGTGAACATCCTGGAGAGCCATTCGCGGATGACAACGCGGAGGCATTGCGGTCGGCGCTGCAGATGCCGACAAACCAACGCCAGCTCTTCGGTCAGGTATTTTGCCAATGCAGCAGACGTTAACCGAGGAAGACTCCGTTGAAGTCCTCGAAAATGGTGTCGAGGATGATGCCATTCTTGAACACCCGGATCTGGTCGGCTTGTCCGTTCGGGCCCTGGCCGGCAAACAACTCGTCCAGCTGGCCGTTGAGATCGTGATCCTTGCCCACCAGTCGCACTGATGCACGATCGTTACCGAAGGCCTTGAAGCTGAAATCGGCCGGTGCAAAATTCGGCGGCAAGCCCTGAACGGTGGCTCCGTCAAACACCTGCACCAGGGAGCTGTACTGCGAAGGACCCCAGTTTTGGCCGGCACCGACTATGATGTCTGCCCGTCCATCACCCAGGTAGTTGCCCGCCGCCACGTAGGCTCCGCCGTGGAAGTTGTTGCCAAAGGCGAAGAAGCGGGCCAGTTCGGTAATCCCCGAAACGCCTGCCATTCCGGCAACCACGACGATTTCAACATTGCCGTTCAGCGGGGCAGTGATGATGTCCTCGTATTCATCGTTGTTAATGTCGCCAACCGCTACCGACGCCCCCGCGAACGCATGGTTACCGTAGGGCCGGTATCCCCAAACATCGGTAAACGTGGTGCCCTGGTTGGTGTTGCGGAAGACGCGAACCTCTGAATACTGGCTACCTTGCCCGGCGGCCGTCACTATATCGATCGAGCTATGTCCTGTGACATTGCCGGCGGCCACGAACAAGCCATCATTCATGTGCCATCCATAGACATCAAATGACTGAATCTCGGTGCCATCCCAGCCGTCAAATACCTTGATGGTGGAAGCTCGTCCCTGGCCCGGTGCGGTAATAATATCGGGAATGCCGTCGACGTTGATGTCACCCGTGGCGACCCGCACACCTCCTTTAAATGACGATTCATAGGGGTGGATGTCAAACAGGTGGTTGCCCGTTTCGGCATCCAGTACCTTGACTTGATTGGGTGTGTGCACGTCCGAACCGATCGCCAGTCGCTCGACGAAATTGAACTGCTCAATCTCCGTGAAGTCGACATTTTGCTGGCCGTTGAAGAATTCCCAGAAGCCGGTTCCCGTGCTGCGTTCGGTCAGGTTCAACTGGTGACCGTCCCCCGGTGTGGGGATGAGATTGAGGAAATCACCCTCCGCGGCATTGTTGATCTGGTTCTGGCTGGGCAAGTTGCCGTCAATGAAGTAACGGGTGATGAAGCTCGGCTCGACATTGAACACATTCCGCTGGTCGGTGCCGTCAA
>JBPCVB010000138.1:0-7188 GCA_051010855.1 Pirellulaceae bacterium
CGCCGGAACAAGCTTCTTCGCTGGGCTGATAACCCGTGGTTCGCGATCATTGGACTCGAAGGCCTGTACTATGCTGAAAACTACCTTGCGTTTTCGACTTTCGGGTCGGGGCTCGCATCTTGCCAACTGACCACCAAAGGCGACATGCATTATCTGGTGTTCACGTTTTACACGCAGACTCAAAACGGCCGCAGCCATAATGACCACTGGATACCAGTTCCATGGGGCAGGGAAAACGAGGCTCGCAAACTTATCGGCGAGGACCGACATCAGGACCGTGACTAGATGTTTCCACCAATCGCAAGATTGGACGTGGACCGAAAAAGGGGTCGGGAGGCCTCTGTAGAAACGTACGCTCACGAGACCTCAATAGCCCGATGCGTAAGCGAGGGGCAGCCGTTTGGTCGCTTGTTCCCTCGCTGGCGCATCGGGCTATATTGGCGGTACTTCGAATCCGCAGATTTTCTAAAGAGCCGGTCGGGAGTCTTTCTGAATGGAGGTAGAACCGGCGTTGTGGATAGGTCAGGCCGGACCAACCACATGAGCGTGGTGAGCGAATAGACTTCCGACTCCTGATGCCGCCAAAAAAATCCTCTTTTTCTGTCCCTTTCGACTGGATGCGTTCGTCAACTCTGAAACGGCGGTTATTCTGACCGTCAGCCCAGGTAAAAAACACAAATGAGAGGAACAACAATGGCAAAATTCATGTTTGTCTACCGCAATGGAAAAAATGAGCAGGAACCATCGCCTGAGGAAATGCAGCAAGCGATGAAGGTCTGGATGGACTGGATCGACAACGGCACGCAGGCAGGCTGGCTACTCGATGGCGGCGATGCACTCAAGCCGGATGGAAAGCTGGTGAATCCCGACAACACAGTTACTGATGGCCCGTTTGCCGAGTCAAAGGAACTGGTCTCCGGATACTCGATGGTGCAGGCGGACAGTTATGACGCGGCCGTTGAACTGGCCAAGGGCAGCCCGATGATTTCCGTCCATCGAGGATATGTGGAAGTTCGCGAGCTGGCCGAAGTCGGAAAGGACCAATAGGTTGCCCAGGTCGATAGCCGGGAGGGCGACCCGCCGAGCTGCAAGCTACCTTGTTCAGCCCGGCGAGACTCGCCCTTCTGTGCTAACACCATCCCGCGAACTTCTTTTTGTATTTCGTCATGAGCCACGACGACCAACCCGAACCAAATCGGCTGGTTGAGCATTTCTTTCGACACGAGTATGCCAATCTGGTATCGGTTTTGACTCGCGTTTTCGGATTCGCACGCATCGACCTGGTGGAAGACATGGTTGGTGCCGCGATGCTGGAGGCAATGAATTCGTGGAAACAGCGAGGAGTTCCCGACAATCCCGCGGGCTGGATACATCGCGTGGCCCGCAATCGGATTCTGGATTCCCTGCGTCGCGAACGAACACACGACAAGGCACTGGCCTTTACCGGATTGATGGGGAGACAGAATGAAGACGCGGCTGCACCGGAGGCCTTGTTTGATCAGTGGCTGAACGAACGGGCGTTGCCAGACAGTCTGCTACGCATGATGTTCGTTTGTTGCCATCCGACTCTTGATCGAAAATCGCAGATTTCATTGACGCTGAAAATACTGTGTGGATTTAGCGTTGGCGAAATCGCTCGCGGCTTGTTGATCACGCCAGACGCTGCCAAAAAACGAATCCAGCGGGCAGAACAGCGGCTTGCCGATGCGGATATCTCGATCGAGTTTCGGGAGCCCGATCAGTTGCAGTTGCGGCTGTCTGTTGTGCACGATGTGCTGTACTTAATGTTCAACGAAGGCTACAGCACGTCCCACGGGATCGAACCGATTCGCGACGATGTGTGCGAGGAAGCGACTCGACTTTGCCACATGTTGTGTGAGCACGAGACACTCAGTACGCCCGAATCCCGCGCTTTGCTCGCACTGATGCTATTTCATTCTTCACGGTTGGCTGCCAGAACCGACACGCTGGGCAACATTGTGTTGCTGGGTGATCAGGATCGCAGCCTGTGGGATCGCAAATTGATTTCGGTCGCCGAGCGGTGGCTGATTCGCAGCATTGAGACCACACCTTCGCGTTTTCACTTTGAGGCGGTTATCGCCCAAATGCATTGTTCGGCTTCCAGTGTGGAACAAACCGACTGGACGAACATCGTTCGTTTTTATGATCGGTTGATGGAGTCATACCCATCGCCGGTTTATCGATTGAACCGCGCGATTGCCATAGGCGAGTCAGGTGATCACGAACTCGCCCTGTCAGAACTGGCTGCGATCCGGCAACACTCCGCAATGCGAGACTACTATTTACTGGACTGTGCCGCCGGTCATATACGCTCGTCCTGCGGTGATATCGCAGGAGCAACCGATGCATGGCTCGCTGCTCTTTCCAAACCGCTGGCCGATCATCAGAAACAGCTAATCGAAAGACGACTTAAGGCTCTCGTGGAACAACAGCGAGAAAAAGAGTAAATGCCAATGCGGGGGACGCGGGCGAATGGAACAAGTGAGCAGTCAACGAATGCTGCGGAATCGTTCCAGCACGTCCCCTTCGCTGTAGACTTCTGCCAGGACCTTGAGCATGACAACGGCACTGTTCTCGGTCCCGGGTACGATACCCACGACTTCCCAGTACTCATTGCCTGATTTTTTGCCGCGAGTCTTGTCGAATCGCAAATTGACCGACTGGCCCTTGATTTCGACTTCCCGCTGGCCCGCTTCAATGACTTCCGTTTCCTCGGCATCACCCGTCTCCGCGCGGAATCGTCCGGCCATTGATTCAGCATCGAAGAATCTGGATTCCACGACCATCAGATAACCCTTGTCGGGGTCAGCCAGAGTTGTGATGCGAGTGAAGCCGAAAACACTCAGGCCAAATTGACCGTCCAGCTCGTCGTTGAAGTCCCAATCGATGATTTGGTTAGCCATTTCCTGGACGCATGCCGAATCCGTAATGGCCGACTGTTGCACCCAGATAAAGCTGCCGATACAGCAACCCAGCAGACAGACCATCCCGATCAGTCCAACAATCAGGCAGGACCTGAAGCAGCTTGATCTCTTGTTACGATCCGCTCTCGTGGCGTTGGACGATTTGTTCTTGTCACCATGTTCGGGTTGATAATCGGAGACGACAATTCTCCCGTTTGATTGGAAGCCGAACCGCACGTATGGAATTGGAAACGACTTCATTGATCATAACAAACCAGTCGCTTGAACAGCGTTGCCCAACAGGGGGAGTCTTTCCGCGTGTGGCGTAGAGGAGCGCCCTGTAAATCCGCGCGACTGTCACGCGTGCCATCGAAATGGACAAATGGTGGCCTGATGCCGAAGTAGTTACATGGTCTACATAGTTTCACCTGGTTCTCAACGGTGAAAGCGAAGGCATGTAATCCCCGAGGTGTTGTTATGAAATCTCTGCGTTGTGTCGTATCAGTAGTGTCGATTGGTTGGCACTCCTCGTTACGCAAAAATCGGTTGGAGATATTCTTGTTGTCGGAAGTTCCACGGATTATCAGGAAACCGGTGGTGACTGGCTTTCGATGGGTACCAATGACATTGATGGCAATGGCGGGTTGGGGACGGATGGTGTCCTCTTTTTTGGCAATTTTGACGGCACTGGCGCTAATAGCCAACCGTGGGGAACCGATATTCGCAGCTCACCCGGCTATGTTACCGACTTCAGCGCCGGCGCGCACTTTACCTCGATCGCTGATCAACTTTCAAGTTATGGATCGATCGACCACCCTGTCCAATTGGATGGAACCGATACTTTTGGCGGGACCGCAGTTGGATTTGGCACCGGGCCCGGTGATCTGTTGGAAATCGTGAGATTTGACATCAACGGACTGGCTCCCGGCCAAACGGTTCGCGTCGGAATCCTGAGTGGCGTTGAAGGCGGATTTGACGGGCGATGGGATCCGACCTCCATTACTTTGAGCGACGGAACTTACAGTGGTACGGTTGGTGATCATAACATCAGCCCGCTTCCCTTGAGTCCTGGCGGCGTCAACGCAGGCTGGGTTTTCTTTGACATCAACTCGGACGGCAGTTACGGGATTTTGGGCACTCAGCGAAATTCCGCGGTTCTCAGAGGCGTGGGAATCGGTGGCATAACGTTTGATTCCATCACCGTCGTGCCCGAACCAAATTCCAGTGCGTTGCTTGTTTTAAGCGGGTTGGCAATCTACCTGCCTGGTCGTCGAAAAAAATGACACCTTGAAGAAGGGGCCAGGTCAGGAAAGGTCAGGAGCCTGACACCTTTTCTTACCCTGCATTTGCGCCGGATGCCAACGGTTACGCCAGTGCCTGGATACCTCAGCTTCTACGTCTTCATCGCGTCCATGGATTGGCATGCGGTCCGGAGTCTTATCGCTCATGCCTACCGCATATTGATAACCGATCGACGATCAACCAGAACAAGGTGAGTCACGAGCAAGACTCCCAACTAGCCCGTCCCTTATGCCGGGCACCCGGTTATCTCGGACGTTTTGCTGGCCACATAAGTCGACGGTTGCCGGACCAGGGTGTTTTGAGACTCGGTGCGGAAAATTCTGCCCGTAAATTCCATCGGCAAAATAATTTCGGCAGATTTGCGCAACTTGTGGCCAAAACGCGCTGGTTTCGTCATCCAGATAGGCAGGCATCAATTCGTCAAGGTTGGAACGATGTCGAAGTCCGCTACCTGTTTCCCGGAGCCGGATATGCCTGGTATGCGAATACACTTCCTCGCGGAGGGTCGCAGACCCTGTGGATGTTTGCTTTTCTTGCTTGCGATCACGATGGCGTTGCCATCGCAGCTTACTGCCCAGGATTTCACATGGACTGGCGGCGGTGACGGGACCAGCTGGAACCAGGATGAGAACTGGGATGAAAGCGGGTTCCCGGGCATTTCGGACACTGCGATCTTCGACCAGAACGCACAGGTAACCAGCGGAAGTGCCGGAACGCTGAACCTGGGCACTGGCGTTACCCTAACCACCGATCTCAATTCGAAAATAAGCATCGGCAGCATTGTATTTAACCAGGGCGTTTTCACGTTTGCCAACGACGAAACCGATAATGGCGGCAGTGTTGATACGGCCCTATCGGTTGCCGGCGGTACCGTCGCCAGCCTGCAGGGTGGCGGCGAGGTGGTCTTCAATGGCTTTGAGACTGGATTCCGGGGCGGCGGCACGCTAACCAACGTCGACAACACGATCCGCGGTGTGGGGACTATCGATCTGAATGTCGTCAACCAGTGGCTGATCCGGGCCGAGGGAGGCACGCTATTTGTTTTCGATTCGATCACGAATGACCCCGGCGGTATCGTGCGTATCGCGGCCGACGGGGTGCTGGACGCCGGCCTGACCGGTGGCAGCATTACCGGCGGCACTCTGGACGGAGTTGCTGGCGGGCAACTGCAGACCATGACGTTGAATGACCTGACGATGATGGGAACGATCACCCAGATGCTGAACGAGAAGACGACTCTGGCAGGCACGATCGCCAACCAGGGCGTATTTACGTTTGCCAATGATGAAACCACCGATGGTGGTAGCGTTGATACGGCACTATCGGTTGCCGGCGGTACCGTCGCCAGTCTGCAGGGTGGCGGTGAAGTCGTTTTCAACGGATTCGAGACCGGATTCCGTGGTGGCGGCACGCTGACCAACGTCGACAACACGATCCGCGGTGTGGGGACTATCGATCTGGATGTCTTCAACCAGTGGCTGATCCGGGCCGAGGGAGGCACGCTTTTTGTTGACAATTCGATCACGAATGACTCCGGCGGTATCGTGCGTATCGCGGCCGACGGGGTGCTGGATGCCGGCCTGACGGGTGGCAGCATTACCGGTGGTGTGCTGGATGTCGTTGCCGGCGGTCAACTCCAGAGTTTCACATTGCGCGACCTGACGATCACGGGAAACGCGACCCAGGCATTGAATACCCAGACGCGATTGGAAGGCACGATTTCCAACCAGGGTGTTTACACGTTTGTCAACGACGAAACTAACGATGGCGGCGGTGTGGATACCGCGTTATCGGTTGCTGGCCCGGTCGGTCTAGAGGGTGGGGGCGAAGTGATCTTCAACGGCTTCGAGACCGGATTCCGTGGTGGCGGCACGCTAACCAACGTCGACAACACGATTAGCGGATCGGGCACGATTGGCCTGGACTTCGTCAACGGAGGGATCCTGAGCCCCGGAGATTCCGCAGGCCTGATCACGTTTGAGGATTCCGTCACTCTGTTGTCGACTTCAGAACTCCAGATCGAAATTGGGGGACTGCTGCAGTCCGACGAATATGACTTTGTGGATATTCTGAGTTCGGTCGAGTTGGACGGGCAACTGAGCGTCAGCCTGATTAGTCCGTTTGGTGATTTGATCGAACAATCCGACACCTTCACGATTCTGGAGTCGACTGCACTGAATGGCGTTTTCGATAATGTCGCGAACGGTGGTACGCTCTTGACGCAGAATGGCACTTTCAGTTTTCAGGTCAACTACGGGGCAGGCAGCCTCTTCGACGAGCGGTTTGTCGTTCTCAGCAACTCATCGGCTGTCCCCGAACCGTCCGTTTTTTTGGTAATCGGATTCCTGCTGGCGGCTGCAAATGGTCTGGGCTGTCAAAGACGCCACCCCGGACTCTAGCTGTCGACAATGGTGACTCTGGAGATGCCGGCGGCCTCTTTTTTGACGTCGTCGGGATTGCCGTGACATGTAATCGAGGCGAACCCGGCTGCTTCGGCGTCGATTGACTCGCTGGCGAATACAACCGCGCTGCCCGTTCCTGCAATTTCGACGACCGCATGCCGCGTTTTTAGATTTCGGAGTCTGGCCCGGCAAGCGCCTGCCAGTTCAACCGACAACTTGTCGACTTGGCCCGTCGCATCGACGCCGCATGCGCCTGCAAGTTCAATGTCGAGTGACTCGCCGTCAATGTCGATAATGTTCAGCCTCGCCGCTCCCGCCAGTTCCGCACTTGTCAGCCGGGGCACGGTGACATGGATCACGAGGTCCACACTCGGGTTAAGCGCCTTGATTGGTCGAACCTTCAATTCGCCGTCCTGGACTGTGGTTTCAACCAGACTCACCAGATTGTCATCGGTTGTCACCGTGACGGTTTGAGTATCGCCGAACGAGACATGAATCGTGCCAAATTCTTCCAGCGAAACCTTGTCAAATGAATCCAGATCCCGCGTCTCAGTCAAGCT
>JBPCVB010000139.1:0-3068 GCA_051010855.1 Pirellulaceae bacterium
GATTGAAACCATCCAGTATAGTTTGCCGCCGCCACCGGTGGGTCGAAGGCTGCCACCTCTCCCTCGGGGAGAAGGGCGAGAGCTTCCCGTGTTTTTGAAATGAACCCCACACCCTAGAATGCCCGGAGATTCAATCCTGGAAGAAGAGCTTATGGCCAAAACCGCAATTACGCCCACCCGAGAACAGGACTATCCCGAATGGTATCAAGAAGTCATCAAGGCGGCTGATCTGGCCGAGATCTCGCCCGTCCGTGGCTGCATGGTGATCAAACCCTGGGGGTTTGGTATCTGGGAAAATATGCAACGCGACCTGGACGACAAGTTCAAGGCCACCGGCCACGAGAATGCCTACTTCCCCCTGTTCATCCCCAAAAGCTTTCTGGAAAAGGAAGCCGAACATGTCGAGGGTTTTGCCAAGGAATGTGCCGTCGTCACACATCACCGGCTGGAGCCCGGACCCGACGGCGGCCTCGTCCCCGCCGGGCCACTGGAAGAACCCTTGATCGTGCGGCCCACCAGCGAGACCATCATCGGTCACATGTTCGCAAAATGGGTCCAGTCGTATCGTGACCTGCCTATCCTGATTAACCAGTGGTGCAACGTGGTGCGTTGGGAAATGCGCACCCGACTGTTCCTGAGGACTGCGGAATTCCTGTGGCAGGAAGGCCACACTGTGCATGCAACCAGCGACGAGGCGTGGGAAGAAACCCGCAAGATGCTGGATGTCTATGCGGACTTTGCCGAAAACACGATGGCGATGCCCGTGATCAAGGGCGAGAAGACGGCGGGCGAAAGATTCCCCGGCGCTGAATCGACACTGACCATCGAAGCCATGATGCAGGATCGCAAGGCCTTGCAGGCAGGCACTTCACATTTCCTCGGTCAGAATTTTTCCCGCGCCCAGGAGATCAAATTCCAAAGCGAATCGGGTAACCTCGAATTCGCGTGGACCACGTCCTGGGGATTGTCGACCCGCATGGTCGGCGCGCTGATCATGTCGCACTCCGACGATGACGGACTGGTCCTGCCTCCCAAATTGGCGCCCAAACAGGTCGTGATCCTGCCCATCTATCGCAACGACGACGAGCGGCCCGCAGTCATCGAGTATTGTGAATCGCTGCAACAGGAAATCGCTGCACAATCATACAGCGATCAACGCATTCGCGTCATGCTCGACGATCGCGACCTGCGGGGCGGAGAGAAGAAATGGCATCACGTTAAACGCGGTGTCCCCATTCGACTGGAAATCGGTCCCCGCGACATCGCTGACAACAAGGTGTTTGTGGGCCGTCGCGACCAACCCAAGTCGGTCGGGATGGATCGCAACGAATTCGTGACACAGTTGCCTGCGGTGCTGGGTGAGATGCAACTGGGCCTGTTCGATCGTGCGTTGAAATTGCGTGAGGACAACACACGCAACATCAATTCACTGGACAAATTCAAAAAGTTCTTCACGTCCAAAAAAACGGACAAGCCGGAAATCCATGGTGGATTTGCCATGTGTCACTTCGTGGATTGCGCGGAAGTCGACGAAATTTGCAAGGAGCTGAAAGTCACGATTCGCTGTATTCCCCTGGAAGGCGACGGCGAAACCGGAACCTGCATCTTTACCGGTCAACCCAGCAAGGGACGCGCTGTGTTTGCCAAGGCGTACTAGCCCATGGCCGTTGCCAAACCCCAATTGCCCGCGCTGCGATTCGCCGCCATCTTTGGCCAAAAAACCGCTTCCATTGATTGGGGTCGGGACCGTGCGGTCGAATCGTGGGGCCCGAGCGTGCTGGAATCGGAAGATTTTGAGTTCGACCAGACCAATTACTATCGCGACACGATGGGTGAGGGCCTGCACAAACGCCTGGTCGCGTTCGAAGAATTAATCGATCCCACCGAGCTGGTCGCGTCCAAACTGCTGGCCAATCAGCTGGAATCCGAGTTTCGCGAAACGTACCCCGGCACGGTTATGCGTCCGGTAAACATCGATCCAGGCTATCTGACCGAGGCCAAGGTGGTGCTGGCCACGATGAAAGACCGTGACCACCGGCTGTACCTGGGTGACGGAGTATTCGGTGAAGTGACGCTGTACTTTCAGTTGCCTGGTAAGTGGGTTGATTCACGCTGGACCTATCCCGATTATCGCCGCCCCGAATATCACGAGTTCTTTTTCCGGTGCCGCGACCATTTGCGCCAATGCTTGCAGGAGTTGGCCAGGGCCACGTAAGATGGGATCGGGCCTGTCATTCCGGGCTCTTGTTGAATTGCCATGAAAAAACTCTTTATTCTTATCGGCGTCGCCACCGTCATCGGGCTGCTGCTCGGGCTGGGCATTTTGTGGCTGGAGTTTGGCAGTGTCGAAGAGTCTTTCACCGTGTTTCATCCGGAACCGGTTCCCGAGGGGGAATAGCTGCCCTCGCTCTTCATCTTGTCGCGAGTTCGTCACGCTGGCAGCCTGCGCATTGATCAGGCGAATTCGGCAAGCCTCACGAAGCGGGCAAAATACAGTGCAATGTCGCTTGCCGGGTGACTGCCGTTTACCGGTCGCACAGAATTGCCTATCCTGCCCTGGACCCTGACGCGGAAATCTTCACTAGCTCAATGTCGCCCAATCCCCTGTGTGACAGCACTATGAATCGAATCACAACCCCCGGATTCCTGTTATCGGCAAGGTATTACCTTATCCCGATTGTCTTGACCCTCGGTCTGATGATCGGAGCCAGTACGGTCCCCTCTGCGGCGACCGGACCGGAAGACGAAACGGCTCGCGGCGAGATCGCAACCACGGAAACTGAATCGACGGCCAATGCCAACCAGGAGGAAGAGGAATTGCTCTTCGATGGTTGGGAAGCACCTCCGGTCGCGTTGTTCATTAGCGGAAGACAGAACGGCTATATCGAGCCCTGCGGCTGCACGGGTCTGGACAATCAAAAATGCTGCTTGATGCGTCGCCACACGTTTTACAAGCAACTATTGGAAGCGGGCTGGAGCGTCGTGGGTATCGATGCCGGCAATCAGGTGCGGCGTTACGGTCGGCAGGCGAATCTGAAGATTGCCGCCACCTTTGAAGCACTTGGTAC
>JBPCVB010000140.1:0-6839 GCA_051010855.1 Pirellulaceae bacterium
GTCACGATTCGTAACAGCATCGAGAAAAACCGGCAGGAATTTGTTGCGCAGAAGCAGGCAGAACAAAGAGATGCCGAAGCTACCCGCCTTGTCGAAGGTCTGCTGCAAGCCGACACGTCTCAGGTGAAGACGATCATCGGGAATCTCACCGAGTTCCAGCAGCATGCGAGAGACGATTTGAGCAAGGCATTTGCCGACTCACCTGACGACTCCAATGCCAAACTCCATGCTGCATTGGCGATGCTGCCAGACGACGACTCGGTGCTGCCTTTTCTCAAGGAGCGGCTACTCACTGTCAGTCCGGTACATTTTCAGCATGTACGTGATTTACTCGATAACCACATAGGCGATTCGACTGCCGACTATTGGCAAATTGCAGAAGACAGCAACCAGGACCCGGCCCGGCGTTTTCAAGCCGCCTGTGCTTTGGCGAGCTATGCCCCAAACAACGAGCAATGGCTGGATCAGAAGTTCGTCGAGTTCGTTGCGGGTCATTTGGTTGGTGTGCTGCCTTCGGAACTTCTACCGTGGCGAAATGCTCTGCGTCCGGTTAAGGAGCATCTTGCGGAGCCACTGTCTGCGATTTACCGTGATAGCTCGACGGGCGAACAGGTCCGTAGTTTCGCCACCGATACGCTGGCAGATTATCTCAGCGACGATGCGGACGGATTGTTCGAATTGCTGGCCGACGCAAACGAAAAGCAGTTTGTTCCGCTGTTCGGGAAGCTTGCGAATCATCACGCACGGGCGATTGAACTGGGCAACGCCGAAATTGACAAGTCACCCGCTAAGGATGCCAGCGAGGACGAGCGGAAAGCCTTGGCAAGGCGTCAGGCGAATGCCGCCGTGATGCTGCTGCGGATCGATGCTCCCAATCAGGTCTGGCCGTTGCTCAAGCACAGTTCTGATCCCCGTGTGCGCAGCTACATCATTCATTGGCTGAGTCCACGGGGCGGCGATGCCAACGCGATTATCACTCGCTATGAAACAGAAACCGACGTCACAATCAAACGTGCGCTGCTGCTTTGTCTGGGAGAATTTGTTTTAAGCGATACCGACAAGGAGCCGTTGATTGACACACTGCTGTCTGTATACCGTACTGATCCGGATGCGGGTCTGCACGCGGCCGCCGAATGGTTATTGCGGCAATGGGAGCAAGGCGAAAAGATTGCCGGTATCGACCAGGAACTCCGCCAAACAGAAGAACAACTCGCTGCCGAACAAGACACCAAAAGACAATGGCATCTAAACAGTCAGGGCCAAACCTTCGCCATCCTCGACTCCGGTGAGTTTCAGATGGGATCGCCGGAAACGGAGCCTGGTCGAACTCCGAATGAGCAATTGCATCGCCGCGCGATCGGCAGGAAGTTTTCGATATCAACAAAAGAAGTGACCAGAGAACAGTGGCGAGTGTTTTCTGACGATAATGAAGTCTGGCCCGCGGATCAGGACCAATTGCAGTCTTACATTCGCACCGACGACTCCCCGATGATTGCCATGACGTGGTTCGAAGCGGCTCACTACTGCAACTGGCTGAGCGAACAGGAGGGCATTCCCGAAGACCAATGGTGTTACGAGCCGAACGAGGACGGCAAGTACGGTCCCGGCATGAAAGCCAGGGACAAATTCTGGGAATTGACCGGGTATCGGTTGCCGACGGAAGCGGAGTGGGAGTTCGCCTGTCGGGCAGGAGCCAGCAGCAGTCGCTACTACGGCGTCGCCGATTCACTGTTGCCGAACTATGCCTGGTATTCGGCGAATAGTGCGGAGCACACGCACGCCGTGACGGGCTTGAAACCGAACGACTTTGGTTTGTTCGACATGCAGGGCAATGTCTACGAGTGGGTTTATGATCGATACGTCGACTACCCATCCGCTCCCGGCGATGTCGCCGCTGATGCGCCGAACACAAGTGCCGTTTTGGAGACAGTCAGACGTGTTGTGCGTGGCGGGGCGAGCAACGATCTATCGTCGGACGTCCGCTCCGCCGACCGTGACACGATCCAACCGGCCGAACGTGGCAGTGGCACCGGTTTTCGCCCTGCCAGATCTCGCCACTGATCTCCTGGACCCTTTATCGGTTGCTTTTTGTGCAAATAACTTACTGCGTCGGCGGGAAACCCGATGGGCTGAAACCAAGGAATCGAAGAATGAGACGGAGCGGTAGCAGCCAAATCATGCTGGTCGCGCCCAGCAACGCACCACTAATCAACCCCACTGCCACTATCCTGTCAGTCCACTGGCCTATCTGCAGTACACCGGCGGCCAGCGGCAGCAACAGCGCGCCGACGAACGCTCCGGCCAGCGTCCACAGAAAATGATCGGACATTGGGTAAGTGAGCAGGCCCAATACTGCACAGCAAAGGATTCCGGAAATCAAAAACCCTGCCAACACAGCAGCCTCGTAGCTGGGGGCAATCAGCAGGCCCAACGCACAACCCACCAGTAGCCAGGCAGTCATGTGCCAGCGCAAGGGGCGATTGAGAAAATGATTCTCGAAAATCACCATGAATTGATTGCTTTGTCCGTGAATTTTCCTCCGCTCCGGAATTCGAATCTGGTTCATAACAACATCCGTGTAAATGAATCCAACAATTGATGGCGAGTCGCGACAAACTTCTCTGGTTGGTGCGTGTGTTGACCAGTTGCATCGTGCAATTGGTCAACATAGGCCGCCCGCCGCCGTGAAAACGCGGGGATGTTAGCGAAAAGCTGAGCATCGACCAATATTGATCGCAGTCGCCCGGCAAAGGGTTTTCATGGTGGTACCTCGGTGGAACCGCGGGAATTGTCTGGATCAGATCAGTTAGATCACGAAGTAACCGAACTTTTGTCCTGACCGAGGCCCTCCGCGCCGCCGGTGGTGCAGGAGGATTCCAAGTCCCGCTGACCAGCATGCTTGTTCGCTGGTGCATATGGATCAGAAGGCTTTTTGCCGTATTCTGCTCCATGGCGATGATCGGGCGGAAGCGGGGATAGAGGTCAGTCCACTCCTCGAAGCCGCGGGGTTACAATACCCGCATGAAGTCGACTGGCTATTTCACTCGTTATGCGTTTCTTGCCTCTGTCATTTTTGTAACTGTTCAATTGCCGAGTATTGCTCAGGCCGGACCTGCGGGACAACAAACAGACAACGAGTCGAAGTTGTCTGGGCACAATCAACGAACTCCATGGCAACTTGAGCAGGAGTGGCAGGAAACACGGGATGTTGAATCGGCGCTGAAGCTGTTAGGCGAACTTCGCGATGACCCGAATTGCCAGCTCTCTGAACAACAGCTCCTGATCATTCTGCAATTGCAACTACGCTTCGACGACGTCGACCAGGCGGAAGCAACCTTTAACAAGTTTCCAGACTACGTGGTTAACGCGTCCGACGGGCAATTTCCTTATCCGCTCACTCGCAAGATGGGTTCCCGCCCCGATCAGCGTGACGCGGTGGAATCGTTTATTAATCGACCCATGCTCGAGATCGAGGGTCGACATCGGCAGGTTGGACGCGACCGCATCAACAGCTGGCGGGTTTGGTCGCTGGCTGCAAAAGACAAGATGCTTCAAGCGATCGATGCCGCCAGACGCATTTCGGTGCAACCATCCGAATTCCCGGAAGCACGTCATCGCAATCACGGCAGTAACGAATATCTCTCACGCTCGGCCTGGAAAAGTATATTTTCTGCCGCAATCCGGAATGACATGCCGGATCTGGCACTTGAGGTGATCGAACAGTTTGAATTCACCAGTGATCGTAGCGACTTGCTCCAGTACAACGAGGATGAAATCCTGGCGTTGGAAGCCAGCCCGGACCGCGAAGCACTCGTCGAGATTCTGCGGCAGGTACGCGGTGGCCGATCACTGTCGTACCGCCATGACAAAAGCAATTTCGCCCGATTATTGCGAGAACATGACTTCGCCGGACTCGAGTCCAGCCTGGCTGATTTCGATGACCGGCCGACTGTGCGGATGTCGCGAGCGCTGGAAGTCATGGAGTTGTATCACGAACAGGCCAATGAAGTGGCGGTCAACCGCTGGCTCGATCGAGTTGTGGAATCTGCCGCGATATTTCGCTGCAACGAAAGGAAACTGCTCGATCTATTCATTCACATGGACCGTCTCGACGACGCAATCGCCTACTTCGGTCCAAAAAGCTGCGACGAACGGAAGTCCTCCAATGTAGCACTGAATAAACAACCACTTGGCGGTTTGGCCATCGAACATGTCAGGGAAGGCCGACTGGAATTGGCTGAGCAAATTGCGCTCGCGATCGAAGATCCCGTATGGCGGTCAGGGACGTTGGCGGCAATGTCCATGGTCATCGATGAAGGTCAGCCCGCACTGGCCGCAGACTGGTGGTCAAATTCCCTGAAATTGCTTGACGAGATATCGCATCCAAAGTTGCACGATGTTCGGCTTCAACACAACGGATTGACGCTAATGGCAAAAAACCGGTCGGCGGAGGCGTTCGAATTGTTGGCTGCGTTCAGGGAGCCGCGACTAGCTGCCCGCGCGCTGGCCAAATGGACGATTCGAGCGCTCGAACAAGAGGCCCTGTCGACGCCAATGATCCGCCAGTGTATTGATCGAGTTGCAGAGCTTGACGCGCGTGAATTGGAAAACATGACAAGTCATTTTCTGGACACGCAAGACGCTGAGAACTGCATCTATGTTGCTCTCAGACTGCGTGACGACACGGACATGGGATACTTTTCCTACATCCATTACTACTTCCAGCTGATCTTTGAACGCTATGGCGATACTCTCACGATGGAGCAAATCACTCAAATCTTCGACAACCAGTTGCCAAAACATCGAGGTGCCGTGATGGCCAATTGCCTGCGCGCCCTGGATGAAAACGAACAAAGGCGGGACGGAGTTGTCAAGCAAGTGCTGGATCGACTGGATGATTGCGACGTGGACCTGTCGCTGCACAACGCGCTGATGCAGATTTTTGTCGAACAGGAGGATTTGGATCGATTGCGAGTATTGCTGGATCGGGACGTGCCCGATTCGCAATTTCTGGACGACGATCCCGTGTCGAACAGCTGGCGAGTCAGCAATCACTACACTTTCTCTCCGGAAAGACTTGCCGAAAAAATTGGCGGCGAAGGAATGTTGAGTTTTGCGAAATCGCTCAAACTCGCCAGGATGCGGCAAGTCGCCTATGCCCAGGCTCTCTTCCAGATGGTAGAAGACGAAGGCATCGATCGCGTTGAATCGATCTGCGGTGAGATCGCCGATCCCAAAGAACGCGCCGACACGCTGCTGGAGGTCATCGACAAATATCTAACCCCTCCTGAATTCGACAGCCGGTAGCCTGGAAACATGTCCTGCCATAGCGTGGACATTATCCAAGGTGTTCGCGCAGCTCGCGAACTTCCTCGGATTCCTCTTCCGAAAGCTGTTGTACCAGTTGCAGGATTTGCAGTTCCAAAGCCAGACGAAAGGCTTTTGCCTCATGGTAATTGTCGGAATGCGAGACTCCCGCACTAACTAGCTCCTGCTGCCATTCTTCAACCATAGTGGCCAGTGGCCGGCCAATCTCAAGCCAGGCGACTTTCCTCGCGTTATCAGTGGCCAGTTGCGTTACCGCGATGTTCATGCGACGCAGTGTGTCCAGCAGGACATGCATGTCGATCTGCCCTGACCGCACCCGTTGCGCTCGTACTTCCAATTCGTCGGCAAGTGCTTCAATGATTTGCTTTCGCAGGCTGGTTACCTCATCATCGCTTTCTTCGTGGTGACTGAGCACCCTGTATGCTTCCAAAGCAGCTTGCTCGGGCGGCGATTCCTGGGCAACGACTTGCCCGCTCGTGGTCAGGAACGCGGCAATCAATAGTAACGACAATACCTTTTTCATATCTCGCTCCGGTTCACGTTTTACATCGAACACTCGGCATTATTGTATCCCGTCCACGGTTATACTGGCCATTCGGAATTGAACTGCACGCACATAATTGTCTCAAAGGCGCCACAGCATGAAGACAGTGAACAATACCCTGATAACTGTTTTCATTTGCATTTTGGGATTGGTCGACTGCCAGTTGCAGGCTCAACAGAAACCGTTAAAGGTTTTCGTCCTTGTCGGCCAATCCAACATGCAGGGTCACGCGCACGTGCGAACCCTGCCACACATCGGGATGGATCCCGAGACAAAACCGATCCTTGATGACATCGTGGATGAACATGGCCAACCACGGGTCATGGAAGAGGTCTGGATTTCGTTTCTGTCATCCAGCGGCGTTAAAACTGGCCAGTTAACGACCGGTTTCGGGGCCGATGAAAACAAGATGGGTCCCGAAATCACCTTTGGCATCTACATGCAGCAGCGACTGGGCGAGCCAATTCTGATTATCAAGGCCGCGTGGGGCGGGAAGAGCATCAACACAGACTTTCGGCCGCCTGACGCAGGTCCGTACGAATTTGACCAGGCTGTTCTCGATCGGCTACGTGAACAAGGCAAAGACATCGAGGCGATCAAGTCGGATAAACAAACGGCGACGGGTGTCTACTATCGCCAAACCATTGAGCACGTGAAAAATGTTCTGGCGGATATCAAGGCGGTTTATCCCCGCTACGACGCTGAACAAGGCTATGAACTCTCTGGCATGGTCTGGTTCCAGGGCTGGAACGATATGGTTGACGGCGGCACCTATCCCCAGCGCGGTGAACCCGGTGGTTATGACGCTTACGCCCAGGTGCTGGGCCACTTGATTCGTGACATTCGCCGCGACCTCTCGTCCCCGGAACTGCCGGTTGTGATTGGCGTAATGGGTGTCGGCGGTCCGACCGCAGATTATGGACCAGGGCAGCAACGCTATGAAACGACACACCAGTCCTTTCGTGAT
>JBPCVB010000141.1:0-11154 GCA_051010855.1 Pirellulaceae bacterium
TGGGGCACGGCCAGCCCGACTTGCCCCAGCGAGGTATTCTGCATCTGCTCGCGTTCCATGAGCGCCGCGTAGATCACATCGGGACTGATCACCTGATAGTGCTCGGCGAACATTTCGGCGGCGCTACGAAACAGTTCCTCCTTCTTGCCGATTTTGGCGCGGGCCAACACGCATGATGATACGATCGAATCCTGGAGACTGAACTCCTGCTCACGTCGAATTCCGGGAAGGTCAAAGTTTCCATGGGTACTCGTGCGGGGCGTCTTTAGCCATAACACGGAACACTCGGCCCGTCTGGTAAGCACGTCTTTTGGCGATCCTGCCAGGCGGCCGTACAAACCACGGTCGGATGGCGCACCCATCACCAGCAAGTCGAACGAGGAAGTGATCTTCTGAATGGCAGTCAGTTCGTCGGAATTCCTGATCACGATGGCCTTGGCCGGAGCCTGGCAGAGATCACGCAACTGGTCCACATAGTCGACTCGAGCCTGCAGCTCGTGGGGTTCGGAATCTTCGGCCACGACACATACGAAATGCAGCCGGGCATTGTAGATTTCGGCCAGGTGATCAGCAGTAGCAACCACCAGCGCATCGTGAGGACCCGGTTCGGCATACACCAGGATTTCACGGATGTAACGAATTCCGGCATCCTTGAAGACGGCCAGGTTGCACGGCAAATGATCCTGCAGCCAGCCGATTGGATTCTGAAACGAAACGCCCAGGTCGCGCCGCGCCGTGGATTCCATAACCACCCATTCGCAATGTACGCGAACAGCCACCTCATAGATCGTATGCACAACATCGTGCGATACCGTCTCGGTGTATTCGAGAGCAATGTTCTCTTCATCGGCCATCGTATGAATGCGACGACGCAGGGAAATCGATAACTGATCATCCTCCAGCACGTCACCGATGTGCACTTGTTCAGGGACAGCGGTGATGTGCAGCACTTCCAGTTTCCGGCCATGAGCCAGAGCAGCACCCATTTGCACAAGGGTTTCAGGCGATCGTTCCCGACCAAAAAAGGGAACGACGACCGACGCTTCGGTGGGCAGCGAATCATCGAGTGATTGGGCAGTTTCGACTTCGCTGGTCATCAGGTCACGTCGTGTACCCATCTTGGTGATTTCACCACGCCGCGCTGCATGTTTGCGACCGTACCCGACGTAGGCAATCGCACCAATGCCGGCGATTCCCAGGAAAGCGATCAGGCTAAGCCAGCCGATGGCCAGCAATAACACAACCCCGACGAGCATGCCAAATAACTGGAGCCAGGGATAAAACGGCGCACGGAACTGTGGTTTGTACCATTCGGATGCCGTTTCCCGCAGAATAATCACCGTTCCGCAAACAAACATGAATGCCAGGATCATAAAGGCACTGGCCAGTTTGGCGAGTTGTTCCACTGGCAGAAACAGGATGGCCGCCGCCATCACGATCGCGGTAATCAGGATGCTGTTGATGGGAGTCTTAAGCCGCGAATCGATCTTGCGGATCGGTTGCGGGACAAGATTGTCTCGACTCATGGCAAAAGGAAATCGCGATGCCGCCAGTAATCCAGCCAGCGCCATGGAAACCATAGTGATGATCGCCAAGATCGCAGCGATCCATCCAGCGGTTGGACCGAGCACTACCGTAGCCAGCGTGTAGATTGGATGCAGGTTGGGCTCGCCCGTGCCACTATTCAACAATTGGTCGGTGGAAATGTTGCCCACCAGAACAAATACGACGAACACATACACGCACAACACCACCAGCCACGAGATCAGGATGCCCATGGGCAAATTGCGATTCGGATTCTTGACCTCTTCGGCGATGGCAGCGACCTTGGTCACGCCCGCGTAGGAAATGTACACAAATGCAGCCGCGCCTATGAACCCCTGGACACCATGCGAGAATCCCTGTTCCAGATTTGTAGCCTGCACCGTCCACAGACCGGAAAAACCCAGAATCAACAATGACGCCAGAACCACGACGACCACCAGTTTCTGTACCCTGCTGATCACACTGACACCCAGCACATTGAGCGTTGTGATGACGACCAGCAAGGCGATGGCGACCGGTTGAATGGGGACATCGATCAACACGCCCAGATAGGCGCCAAAGCCGATAAGCGCAAAGGCGCTTTTTAACAACAACGAAAACCACAGGCCCAGTCCGGACACCGTACCCGCAAATGGACCAAACGTGCGTTCCAGATAAACGTACGTGCCACCGGACGTCGGCATGGCCGTCGCCAGCTCGGACTTGGACAGCGCAGCCGGCAAAACTCCCAACCCGGCGACAAGGTAGGCCAGCCAGACCATCGATCCTGTTTTGGCCGCCGCGAGTCCGGGCAAGACGAAGATGCCGCTCCCCAGCATCGCACTGATACTGATGGCGATCACGGCCCCCAGGCCCAGTCTTCGTTCGAGTGTCTTCAGGCTTGTACTCCCCTGGAAAACGGGATTTGTCGAGTGAAGTGTATTGGGATTGCCCGTGGAGTACTACACGGGATTCGCTCTGAACGCCCTGTAAGGACAGCGTCTCTGCGCTATAATCGCGGCAGCACCAGGCCAGAATATTGCTCTCGTTTAGTCTCGTTTGATTATGAACATCGGTTTCGACGAACCTCTATTTGATCTGGCGATCGTCTTGCTGGCAGGGATTGTCGGTGGCGAGCTGGTGGGGCGTCTGGGCCTGCCCAAGGTAACCGGGTGGATCGGCACAGGCATTCTGCTGCGGGCGCTTAACCTGCAGGGACTGACACCCGGCGAGGAACTGGATCGCTTCCTGCCATTCATGCACTTTGTGCTGGGCTATATCGCATTTACGGTTGGGGCCTCGCTGCACTTTGCCAGCCTGCGCAACTCGCGGCAGCGACTGGGCCTGCTAATGTTATGCGAAGCCACCATTACTCCCGTAGTGGTGTTTCTGGCGCTGCGGTATATCGGCGGGCTCAGTTTCCCGGTGTCCATGTTGCTGGCGGCGATTGCGATTGCCGGTGCTCCGGGGACGACCGTGCTGGTGGTCCAGGAGGCGCGGGCCAAGGGAATTCTTACGCGGACGTTGATTGCCGGCGTGGGCTTGATTGACATGGTGGCGGTCGGTGTATTTGTTTTCGTCAGCGCCATCCTGTCAACCGAGAAAGGCGATGTCGGCGGTGCCGTGGCCGCTGTCGGTATGGAGTTCGGGCTGACGTTCGGCATCGGACTGGCCGCTGCCGCGATCATGGTAATACTGACACGAACCATCGTTGGCCCGGCGTTTCTGGGGCCGTCCATTGTGTTCGTGATCCTGGCATCGTGGGGTGCAGCGGCCGGCTCTGGCGTCTCCGGAATTCTCGCCTGCACTTTTGCCGGATTCTGTTTGTCCAACTTGCAACACGAATCAATTCGCTCGGCGGAAGCCTACCTGAACCAGATTGGCGGAGTGCTGTTTGCGGCCTTCTTTACCTTTGCCGGCATGCGGCTGGATTTCAGTATGGTCTTGCCGATGGCTGCGTTTGTGGCGTTGTACTTCTTTGCCAGATTTTTTGGCAAATACTTCGGGGCAATGGCTGCCATGTACTTTTCCCGCGCGACCGAGCGGGTCCGCAATTACCTGGGATTGGCTCTGTTGCCACACGGGGGCGTCGCCGTGGGTCTGATTCTGTTGACCCAGTCCAAATTTGGAGGTGAAACTTCTGAAATTGGCGCGGCCGTGACCACGATTGGTCTGGCAACCCTGGCCATTAACCAGTTGCTCGGTCCCAGCGCCACCAAACTGGCTTTGCAACGTGCAGGCGAAGCCGGTCTGGATCGAGCGCGACTGCTGGACTTCCTCGACGAACACCACATTACCGTGAATATCGGGGGAATACCAAAGAGGAAATTGTCACGTCCCTGGCCAGTCAGCTGTACGCTGTATCGTCATCGATGCCCGTACCCCAGGAAGAGTTCGTTCGACTTGTGATGGAAAGGGAAGGGCAGGAGACTTCCTGTCTGGGCGAGGGCCTGATGATTCCGCACGCTGTGCTGCCCGGAGGAACCGAGATTAACGGTATTCTCGGCATCCATTCCGAAGGCCTGCCTCTGGACGCACCGGACGGACGGCCCGTTCATGCCTTTTTGCTGCTGGCCACTCCGGCTTCCGACCGGACCCGACACCTGGAAGTACTCGCTGCGTTTGCCTCGGCCATTACACATAACGTCAGCTTGCGCGAGCAACTCTATCATGCTCGCTCACCGGCCCACGCTTATGAAATCCTGCATGCCGAGGAAGCCCAGGACCTGAATTACTTCCTGGAAGACGCGCTGGAACGTGCCGGACTACGTGACAACAACATTTAATCGATGCGGAGGTGTGTCCGTGACCCGTTATCACCAGGGTTTCCTGTGCCTGTTGTTTGCTTTCCTTATACACCCGGCATGGCTGGCAGCTGACCAGCCGACCAATATCATCCTGATCATGACCGATGACCAGGGAATCGGAGACCTCGGGGTGATGGGCAATCCGGTGATTGAAACGCCGCATATCGACGGGCTGGCCAGCCAGAGCACCTGGCTGACAAACTTCTACGTTCATCCGGTTTGCGCACCTACCCGGGCCTGCCTGATGACTGGACGCTACAACTATCGCACGCGTGCGATCGACACCTACATTGGCCGCGCGATGATGGAACCCGCTGAAGTCACCATCGCGGAGGTCCTCGGCGATCACGGATACGCCACAGGTGTTTTTGGCAAGTGGCACCTGGGTGATTGCTACCCCATGCGGGCCATCGATCAGGGATTCGATCAGGCCGTGATCCATCGAGGGGGCGGTATTGGGCAGCCGTCGGATCCACTGGACGCCCGACGACAATACACCGATCCCATCTTGATGCGAAACGGCCAAGAGGAACAATTTGAAGGGTACTGCACGGATATTTATTACGACGAAGCGATGAAGTTCATTGACCGCGCCGGTGAATCCGGTCAGCCATTTTTTGTCTACTTGCCTGACAATACGCCGCACGGACCGTTTCATGATGTGCCCGAGGACCTTTATGAGCACTATCGGGAGATGAATATTTCGCGTGAGATGTTCGGCAAGCAATCGGGACATGCGTTTGGTGACCCTGATCCGGATTTTCTGGCGCGCGTGTACGCCATGATTGGCAACGTCGATCGGAACGTGGGACGGTTGCTGGATAAGCTGGATCGCGACGGCCTGGCGGACGATACGATTGTGATCTTCATGTGCGACAACGGTCCCAATTCCGGGCGTTTCGTACGAGGCATGCGTGGAAACAAATCGTCTGTCTACGAGGGCGGAATTCGTTCACCGATGTTTATTCGCTGGCCCGGACAATTCACGGCCGGTCGCGAGGTCGAACAAATCGCGGCGCACATCGATTTGATGCCGACCCTGCTGGCATGCGCCGAGGCCCTGGTACCCGATGACATTTCGCTGGATGGCCGCAATCTGTTGCCGCTGTTACGAGACGAAGCAGTGGACTGGCCCGATCGTCACATCGTCATCCAGTCGCATCGCGGCAATCAACCCACCCGGTATCACCATTTCGCGTTGCGCAACCAGCGTTGGAAGCTGCTGCACCACAGTGGATTTGGCAAAGAGCGATTTGAGGGTGAACCCCGGCTGGAACTTTACGATATGTCTACCGATCCACTGGAGCAGCACAACATTGCAGAACAGCACCCCGAAGTCGTCGACGAGTTGAAACAAGCCTACGACGACTGGTTCGACGACGTCGGTTCGACCCGTCCCGACAACTACGCGCCGCCCCGCATCGTCATTGACCCGGAGCACGAGAATCCGCTGGTACTGACGCGACAGGACTGGCGCCGCAGCGACCAGCGTGGTTGGGGCAACCGCGGGTACTGGCTGATTGAAACGACTGAACCTGTTTCTATCGTCGTTCAATGCCGATTGCTGGACGACAATCCCGCAGATTCAGTCCGTTTGATTATTTCGGGCCAGCCCACGCTGGATTCCCCGACAGACGAATCAAAAATAATGGCCGAGTTCCGCGATGTGAAGCTGGAACCCGGCCAGTATGAAATTAGCACCGAGGCAACGCACGGTGACGAGATTGTCGGTGCATATCAGTTATTCATAACGTCACGAAGCGACTAGGTCAGACACGGCGTATTAGCCCTGGTCGCGAACAAATTGCTGATCCTCCTCGCTGAGTTTTTCCAGTGGAACATCGATTGTCGAGCCATCCAGCTTTTGCAGCCTGACCTTGCCGTCAATCAGCTCAATGAATTTGGCTTCGACTTCGTAGCTGCCGCTTGTATCGGAAAACGTTCGATAGTCATCGTTTTCGTCTTCGTCAATGACATCCATGGCTGGTTCTTCGACAGCGGGAGCAACTTCCTCAAGATCGACCGTGCGTAAATACCGTTGATCGGCTTTACTTAGATCGCCCAGGGCAACCGTAATTTCGGAACCGTCTTCCTTACGCAACACAAAGTTGTCGCCTTCACGTGCGATGGCGGTGGCGACAATGCGATGGTCGCCTGTCTTGTCGCGGAACGTTCGCTGTTCAGCCTCGATCAAGTCGCCGACCATTCCGGCGCCTTCGGCAATCTCGACCAGTCGTTCGATTTCTTCATCCAGACCCTTGCGAATACTGGCGTGTTGAATGATGCCGCGATGATCGATCAGCATAATGGTGGGAAACGCCTGGATGCGGAATTGCCGCACAATCGGCCCGCGCCCGCCATCGTAAAACGAACGCCAGTTGATCTTGTTTTTTTTGATCGATTCGTGAACCGTTGCCAGTTCACCATCGTTGTTGACACCAAGCAGCACAAAGGGACGACCTTGATAATCTTCTACGAGCGACCGCTCGTGCGGGAACATGGCCCGGCAAGGTGGTCACCAGTCGCCCCAGAAGTCCAGCATAATCACCTTGCCCTGGGAATCGCTTAGCTTGAAGGCAACTCCTTCAGTATCCTCGCCCTCGATTTCGGGAATGATGTCACCGTCACTCAATCCCACCGAACCGGGTGCGTCGGGGAACGCTGCGACCAACGGTGGCGCCGCAGGTGCGCGCTCTCGCGGATTCGCGGCAGGACCTTCTCCACGTTCAGCCGTTCGTTCTGGCCCACGCCTGCCTTTGACATCCCGGTCGTTTTCGCTGCGCCGTTCTTCCATGTCGCTGACTTCGCGATCATTGGACCGATCCGCACCGCGATCCGACACAGGTGGCTGGGCCGGGCGATTCCGTTCTGCTTCCCTGTCTTCGGCTCGTTCGTTTTCTCGCTCGGATTCGGGCGCCGTCGTGGAAACATATTCGCCACGCGACTGATTCTGATTCGGAGCATCGGAACGCGCAATCTGTTGATCGTCGGTGCGTTCTCCCGACTTCTTGTCTTCGCCCTCACCGCCGCAGCCTCCCAGCAGCAACAGACCGGATAACAAGGCGGGAACTATCAGCTTCTTCATGGCAGGTTCCTTTGGAAGGTGGTGGAACGACGACGTAGCGACATTGTGACCCATGAAGGGGTCCGAATTCAACTTGCGATTCCTGGAATCTGTTCGCTGCATTTGCTTCCCCTGTGGCCCCACCCACGCATCGAATATCACAAAAGCACGCTGGAAACACGGTAGAGAGCGAAACTGTAGGGTCGATGCCAGTTATCCGGGTTTGCCAAGGCAGACAAATAATCTGAATAACAGTTGTGTCACCGTTAATCTGACGAGTGTACCGCACCACAAAAAAAATTGGTCAATCCGGGGCACGGCTTTCCATCGACCGGGTCCGGCGGCCGATAAACAACATGGGTTCTCGCTGCGCCCATTCTGTTCCAAACCGGTGTGCAGTGTGCCCGTGACGATGCGATCTCTTCTTCCAGCCTTGATCTTCCTTTTCGCCTTGGTCGTTGGCCCGGGCCCGGCGGGTACTGGATTCCACGCCCAGGTGTCAGCACAGGACCTGGTCCCGGTTAACAGTCGACGCGCGGTTACCTGGAGCAATGCTGGTCGCAACGCGATTACTCCTGCAAATTCCGGCGAATTACCAGCACCTGTCACGCCCATGCAGGAGCTGATCGACACTCCCGAGCCCGATCCTCCCGACTTCTTCAATTCCAGCCGTGAAGAAGCGGATTTGCGAATGATGGAAAGCGCCGGCCGGGTGGAAGTCGTCCGTCAACGTTATCCTGACGGCAAAGTACAAATCGAACGGCAGGTGACTCAGGATGAAGCGGGTAACTTCCTGAATCACGGTGAATGGAAGTTGCTGGATCAGCGTGGCCAGGTCATGGCTCAGGGCACTTTTCGCAAAGGCCATATGCATGGCAGTTGGCAGCGTTTGCATGCGGCCGGCTCGCCCGGACTGTTTGCCGAAGCTCCCTTTAACCAGTTTCGTGCTCCGTTCCGTTCGGTCACCACATTCAAGTTGGGCAAGCAGGACGGCATGTGGACTATCTCTGATCAGTATCAGCGCAAGGTCCTTGAAATCCCTTACGCCAACGGCCGGCGTAACGGACGCGCTATCTGGTACAGGCCCAACAGCATGGTGATGCGGGAAGTCAATTTCCGCAACGGACAATTACATGGTGAACTGGTTGAATACGATCAGCGAAACCAGCCTGCGAGACGTGCGGTTTACGAAGGCGGACAGGAACTAATCACACGAACAAGCCACTATCACAAGGACCAGAAGCAAGCCGAGTTTTCCTTTCTGGGTCCCAAACTTGTCTTCAGCGGCCAGGACGATTGGTGGAACGCGGACCCGGTGGGTTACGACACCGTCGGCGAGGAATTGCAACATGGCCCTGCGCAAGAGTGGTATTCCAATGGCCAGCTAAAGATGCGTGGCCAATTCCGACAGGGCCAACGTCACGGCCCGTTTTACTGGTGGCATGAAAACGGCCAGCGTCAAATCGCCGGAGCGTTTGTTGATGGTGCCAGGACCGGACGCTGGACCTGGTGGCATGCCAACGGCATCAAGGCCATCGAAGGCAACTATACAGTGGACAATGCCGCCGGCGTGTGGACCTGGTGGGACGAACAGGGCAAGGTCGAAAAGCAGGAAGACATGTCCGATCCCTGGGAAGGTCTGGAAGACCTGAATAGTCTGGAAGACAGCCCCGATCCCTTCGATCAGTTCGAGGAGCTCAACAGCCTCCCGGTGCCCAGCAGTCTGAAGGCGCTGGAAATTGAATCCGGGGACTCAGGCTCCTGATCGCAGGTGTTCCTCAACAACCGCGGGCCTAAAACAAGTCCTGGCATCGTTTTCATAGGCAATTCTGCCTAACTCCTGGCGATAACACTGGATTTGTGCGATCCCGATCGTGCTGTTAAGACACACAAAATATGGGATCTGGGCAGTTGAATTGGGGCTGGCTAGCAATCAAAATCGATCCTTGGCGGCAAGTTGCCATTTCCACGTGCCAGCGTCGTTCGCGACACCCCCCGGCACTGTCTTCATCAAGTTTTGCAAGCTAAGAGGTGCGTTATGGATCTGGGTCCCGGATTGGTTCCACAAAACGAGCGATCAGCATTCAGTCGGCAAATCAACTACTACGTTGATTCGGTGCTGGGCAGTGACAGCAACGACGGCAGCCACAACAACCCCCTGGCCACGTTTCAACGCGCTATCGACCTCGCTGACGATTCCAACAATCCCGGCGAAAACAACATCTATCTGAAACCGGGCTTCTACGATCCAGTAATTATCAACGACGAAGACGCGTTAAAGGTGTTTGGGCAGGGTCACAATCCGTGGGATACCCGTGTTGTTGGCGATAACGTGTTCGGCGACGCCATGACGATTCTGGGCGGGTCGGACGTGCGGTTGAACAACCTGATGTTCTCCGGTGCTCGCGACAGCGGAGTCTTTGCACAGAATCTGGACTATCTGTTTGTCAAAAATGTGATGTCCTATAACAACGACGACTTCGGCCTGATTGTCGTTAACACCAATCAGGCCAAGGTGTACCACAGCTCGTTCCGGAACAACGGGGAGGAGTCCAACGGTGGGGGTGGTGCCTTTGTCCAAAATGTGGACCACTTCCGCACCATGCACTCGCATTACGACTACAACTACGGCTACGGCATATCGCTCAACAATGTTGATCGGGCACAGCTGGTGCATTCGACAGCCCGCGACAATATGTATGCGGTGGACGCAGAGTCGCGGACCCTTGCAGAGGGAGCTGGCGTTTCCAGCGAAAATATTGGCGAACTGCTTGTCAACGGTGGCCAGTACAGCGAAAACGCCGAAGACGGAATCTTTGCTGCCAACGTAGGCAGCGCAGCATTTCACGGTGTGGTGGCTCAATACAACGGCAACGACGGTATCGCCGTCGAGTCGTTTGATTCGGCAGTCGTCGACGGAGGACACTTCGTCTGGAATGGCGACGATGGCGTCGAACTGCAAGGGTTCCAGGACGTGGCCAACGCTCGTACCGAAACCATGAGCTACGATGTGCAGGTCTTTGGCGGAGTATTCCACAACAACAATGAGGACGGGCTGGATATCGAGACGGTATACAGCGCCCGGGTCATCGGAATCGACTCACGCTGGAATGATGAACACGGGCTCAACGTGATAGACGTTGAGCATCTGCACATGATCGGCAGCTACCTGTATCAGAACCGTGACAGCGGCGCACGATTCTTTAACGTCGATTACGCCCAGCTAAACGATGTGGTCTCCAAGGACAACAACGATTGGGGCGTCTACATGCAGGGCGGCGACCGGCTAAACGTAATCGGCGGTGTCTTCATGTACAACGGCGAGTATGGCATCCTGGCCGATGGTTTCGGTGACGTAACGCTGCAAGGCGAAGGCTTTGAGGGCCTGCAACGTGTCGATATCAAACACGCCATCGTTTTGCACAATTACGGCGGTGTCGAAGTCAACAATGCCTACCTGGCCAAGATCGAAGGCGGTACCTACTCGTTTAATGATCGCGACGGCATTCAGATGAACAACGTCCTTCGCGGCATGTTCTACCACATCCTGGTTCAGGACAACGGTGACGACGGCTTGCGATACAACGCCGGATTCGTGGACTTCGCCAATGCTGAAAGTCGCGATGGCCACCAGGATGGCTACGACTGGTTTGAAGTGGATTTCAAGGGCGGTTTCTACTTCAACAATGAATACAACGGTATCAACATCACCACGTTCAACAACAACGTGGCGCGATTTGATAATCACCAGTTCACCTC
>JBPCVB010000142.1:0-4573 GCA_051010855.1 Pirellulaceae bacterium
GGTTGTAGTATTCCGCGATGGACGTCAGCAGTTGCGGAATCCCGGTCGCAGGAGGGTACTTCAGATCGCTGCTGGAGAAACTGACAGAACCTGGCAATTCCGGACCGTCGGGCAATTGACTGGTCACCGGAAACCCCTGCGCCCAGGGATGGGTGCCCGGTTCTCCCATGTACTTCTGGCACACGTCCAGAAACCGGAACAAGGTTTCGTAGACGCCCATCGGTGGAAAATATCGAAGCGTTGAGGTTGTTGACGTTGTCATGAGTGTTGCCTCGTCGATTTGCTACAGACCCGGTCGTGAACCGAGTCTGAAGAATACCAACTGGCAACCGGAAATTGAACGGGTTGTATTCCGAGTCGGCTGGATTCCGGCTACACCTCGTGGAGGTGCCCCTCTACGGATACCGGGCCCTCTATGGCACGCAGTTGTCAAGAGTTACGTCTTCGACGCCGGAGGCGAGGATCGAAATGTTGCTGCTGTTAACCGTAAAGCAGTCGGTATTTTGCTCACCAAGAATGATGTCGACCCCTTCCACACTGGCAAATACATCGGCCACCACTTCGGCATTGGGTTCATCCTCGATATTGCCCGTCGAAATCAGCTCATACGCGCGGGCAAAACTGTTACTGGACAGCAGAATATTGTTATTGGTGGTGATCCGCGTGTCGCCCTGAGAATGGAATTGCATCGATCCACTGCTGACCATATCGTCGTCAAACAGGCCCAGCTGGATTGAGGATGCTGCCAGGTCGAGCATGCCAGTGGACAGGATCGACGATCCAGGTACATTGCCGATCGATCCGTCGGCACTGAGGTGGAACAGATTGGCGCGTGAATCCTGATCCAGCATCAAGTCGCCGCCCTGGTGTACGGTTGCGTCTCCGACTGCGTTCAGGGTTAGCAGCCCGGAGGTGAACGTGCCGTGATGACCAAACATGATGGAATCACCGGTCAGGTTGGCCGACCCCAGTACGGATGTCTCCGAACCATCACCGTCCCGCACCTCGCCCTCGGCTTCCAGTGTAAGGAGACCAGCTGAGTTGGAATTGGTCACCAGTATGTCGCTGTTCTGCAGAATCAGCACTTCGTTTTCCGAGTTGAACGTCACTGAACCCGCGCGGAACTGATCGCGTTTTCCGTCACCGATCATGATGTTTCCCGCGGCCGCAAAGCTGGCGCCCTCAGTGATATTGATGGCGACGTACTGGCTGTCAGTAATGTTTCCGTTGGCCTCCAGGTTCAGTTCTCGGGCCGTATTCTTGGATTCCAACAAGTGCATGTCGTCATTTTCGTGAATCGACACCCGGCCGTCGGGAGCACCAAAATACAAGGTTCCGCTTCGAAATTCATCGTTTTCGTAGACGCCAAGCTCAATGTCGCCGGTTGACTGAACGCCTAAATACTCGGCAATATTAACCATTGCTGTTTCCGTTGAGCGGATCGAACCTTCGGCGTGCAGGTTCAGGCTGCGTGTCACGATCTTGTCGGCAAGCAACGTATCACTGTTTTCGGATACATGGGCATGACCAGTCACATTGAGCGACAGGCTGCCGGCATTGAACCGATCGCTCTCCCTTTCACCAAGACTGACGTGAGTGGCAGTGAATGTGGCTTGACCGGAAATATCTGTACGGGCACGTATCGCATCGTTGATGGCGTTGACGGCAACCAGACTTACACTGGTGGCTTGGTTGAGACCAACCAGTTGCATGCTGTCGTCGTCCGAGATGTTGACTGATCCGGTCGATTTGAAATTGAGTTTTTCGAAATCCAGTCTATCCGTAACTGTTTCACCCAACAGAATGGAATCGGCTTTGAGATGAGCCATGCCGCCAGTGCTGATTTCGGCATCATGCGTGTCGGTTATCTCGGGGGCTTCCAGTCTGAGGTTACCCCAAATCCGCAAATGTCGTAGTTCCAGGTGACCCTGGTTAACGATAGTGGTCTCGGTGTTCGTCGAATAGGTCCATATGGTCAAGGGACCACGCAGGTCAATTAGTCCTTCCGTCAAATTCAGATGGCCATTGGCGGCAAAAAAGGCTGAAGGCCCTTCCACCGTAATCTGCGATGTCGGTGTCGACGTTATTCGAGTCAACAAGAACAGGGGGTCGTTGACCATGCCCGCTGTAAGATTGTGTCCAATGTGGTACGTGCCGTCGAACACCACATGATTCAATCCGCCGACAACCAGACTGGTGAGATTGGGTGCGTGGATCTGATCAAAATTTCCCTGCAAAATCAACGACTGGGGTATGTCGTGGATCCGGGCGCTGCCAGTGATGTTCATGTGCACAACGTCGGCCACGGCAACTTGCTGAACGCCATCAGTTGCGGGATCAAGATCACTGTTGCCATCGAGCGTTACAAACTGGCCATCGTGACTGATCACAGTCTGCACATCATCGGCGACGTTGATTTCGAGCATTCCTGAGCCGGCATCAAACGCAGCCGACGCCAGCACTCGCCTGTCTTCCAGAGTCTCGAATTGCAGTTCATTGGCATTGCAGGTCGTTTTGCGTGAACTGGATGCGTGGCGATTCCGACCGCGCGGACTCATGTTGCTGATCATTTATGTTCCTTCAGAACGGCAGACGCAGGTGAATAGTCGCTCCGTGATATGCAATGGACTTTCACCGGACAATAGAGATACCTGCAGAACGAGGCTCGGTGAAAGTGAGTTTGCTAGCACACGCCGGTCATCGACGCTGTATTACCTGGACAGGAAACTGACAGCACGAAACGGTCTTCACGTTACCCGTTGCTTTTTAATAGAGTCCCTCCCCCGGTTTTTGCGTCCAATCACCTCGCTGCCCTTGCGCGCTCCAGGTGCCCGATGATGGAATTCCAGATCAAGAAGACAAGCCGTCGCTGTCACACCACGGATCGTGAGTTGCAGTCCGGGGAGACTTTTTATTCGGAGCTGGTCCAGGAGCACGGCGAATTTCAACGTCGCGATTACTGCGAGGAAGCGTGGCAGGGCGCGCAAGAGGACGGTATCGGCTGGTGGAAATCGCAAATTCCCGAAACCGACGGTGGCCGCGTTTACTGGGCGCCGCGAGACATCCTGTTGTCGTACTTTGAGTCGCTGCATGACAACCCGGCGCACGCAGACACCCTGTACGTGATGGCCCTCGTTTTGCTGAGAAAAAAATACTTGCAACTCGTCGATTCGGGCGACGCTACCGAGCTAATGGAATTACAGGACAAGCGAGCCGGCAAGACATGGAAGATTGCGGTCGTTCCGTTGTCGAATGAACAGGTTGCAACCATTCAGCAAGAATTGGGCGAGCAGCTTTTTATGGATCAACCACCGGAAAGTTGATGATGAAGCACATCTGCCAAAAGAATAACTCGTGGCGGGCCATACAGCTGGCGAGCGGCCTGTTGATCGCCGCTTGCCTGTTGGCAAGTTGCGGTTGCCAGACATTGACCTGGTTCCAGCCGCGAACACCTCCGGCGCCGGTAGTGTTTGAGGCCACGCCCAGTGCCGAGCAACTGGTTGCGAATATCGAGAGCAATGCCAGATCAGTGCAACAGCTCAAATCCAGTGTCAAGGTTGCCATGGATGGCTTGCCGGTATCGGCAACAGGCACGTTGCTGATGGAACGTCCGCAACGAATGCGACTCAAGGTCGGCTTGTTGAATATGACTGATACCGGCGTCGACATCGGCAGCAACGAGGATAGATTCTGGGTGTTTAACAAGTCATCGGTGGGTGGCCAGGAGCCCGCCATCTACTTTGCCCGCCACGCCGATTATCAAAACAGCCAGTTGCGTCAGTCATTGGGGCTGGAACCCCAATGGTTGTTTGATGCCCTGGGGTTGATCGAGTTTGATGACTCGTGGCAGGTTGCGGGTCCCTATATGGTCAAGGGGTTCGTCGAGTTGCATGTCACCAGCCAGGGTCCCGGCGGAATCAGAAAACGGGTGATGACGCTGCATCCGCAAAGCGGTGTGATCCTGCAACAGGCGGTCTACGACGCACAAAACCGTTTGCTGGCCTGGGCCAAAGCCGACAAGCATCGTTACTACGCCGAGCATGAAGCGACATTGCCGCAGTACGTCGAACTAAACATGGTCGATCCGCAGGGCAACAACACGCGTTTGGCCGTTCAGCTGCAAAGTCACACCATTAATTCGTTGTATGTGGATCCCGAATTGACCTGGAAAATGCCGGCGCCTTCAGATGTGCCGGTGGTGGATCTGAATCAGGTAAATGCCCAGGCGGTGCAGCGGGTACCCGAAATTCCGCCGGGTGTAGCCACAGCCACTGAATCACGACGTCAGCCTTACCAGCGACCCCGGCCCCAGGGATTTGACTGGCGGTAGATATGATAGCCGGGGGTCGATCGCTGGATTCGCAATCGACTACCCGCTGTTGGCACAGACGACTCGTCTTACGGCGATCACCAGCCACGTTTCAAAATCCGTTTGCTGGTCCCATTGCCGCAGCAACTGGTAGTCATGTTGTCGCAGGCTCTCAAAGAACTCCCGCGTCAGTTCCTCATGTTGTTGCTCCGTCCAGCCACGCGAAGCCTGCACATCGACTTCGTGAACCGTCTGAAGGACGAT
>JBPCVB010000143.1:0-13498 GCA_051010855.1 Pirellulaceae bacterium
GGCCGGTTCCTATATCAGGAAGTTTGCCGACGAGAATATCCGTGTGGTTGACTTGTGTCGGGCTGCCCGGGTCAGCCAGCGCACGCTTGAATATGCCTTTCAGGAAAAATACGGGGTTAATCCCAAATCGTTCTTGTTGGCGCTGCGACTAAATAATGTGCGACGGGAATTGCGTGCCGCGCAAGATGGCCAAAAGATCGTGGACATTGCCAATCGGTGGGGATTTTGGCACATGGGTCAATTCGCCGCCGATTACCGCAAGCATTTTGACGAGCTGCCTTCGCAAACTCTGGGGCGAGTGTTGGCGTAATCATGAGTCAAAATTGACGAAAGGAAGGAATCGGCAAACTGCGAATTTTTGATGTCATCCAGAATTGGCAGGCGGTATGCTTTCTGAACGTGGACCGATCCGCATCATGCCAAATAGTGGCATGTTTTTTCATTAATAGTTGAGATTTGAGTTGGTGGAACAAAATGACAAAAACAAGATCTGGTATCAGCATCGCTGCCGTACTTCTGGTTTTAGGCGGCATCGTGATTGGCTATCTAATGGCGAATCTTCAACCGTATCCGGCCCAGGCACTGGAGACAGGTTCTTCGTCTGAAGTAACCTATGCGCCGGCCACGAGTGCACCCCAGGACGAAGTTGCATCCATCTCACCGGTCAAGGCTAACCCTGATCGCGATATCTATTTTCCGGGAACCGAGGATATCAAGCCGGATGAAATGCGAATCACAGCTTTGGGAACGGGGATGCCCAGCGCACGTCCCAAGCAAGCGGCGGCTTGCTTCCTCGTCGAACTCGGCAACGGCGACAAATTCATTTTTGATATCGGCAGTGGATCACACGAGCGGATCGCTGCGCAGAAAATTCCTTACGACTACCTGGACAAGGTCTTTATTGGTCACCTGCACGTTGATCACTTTGGCGACCTGCCCACGTTTTGGCTGGGCGGCACCACCATGAATCGTCTGGTGCCGCTGCGTGTGTGGGGTCCCAGTGGTTCAACGCCCGAACTCGGTACCGCCTACTGCATGGAAAAAATGCAGGAGATGTATCAATGGGATATCGGAACGCGATCGGGCGTGATTGATTTTCGCGGCGGGGAACTGCAAGTGACCGAGTTTCCCTTCGACGGGGTCAACGAAGTCATCTACGACGAAAACGATGTCGTGATCCGCAGCATCCCGGCTATCCATGGGCTGGACGGTGCGGTCAGCTTTATTCTTGAATGGAACGGCATGAAGTTCGTGTACGGCAGTGACACGTATCCCAACAGCTGGTACATCGAACATGCAGCCGGAGCGGATGTGGCCATTCATGAATGTTTCCTGCCGCCGACACTGCTGGTAACCAAGCAGGGATTTGCTCCGCTGGAAGCTTTGACCGTTGGCACTCAGGGACACACATCGCCCGAACAATTCGGCAAGGTCATGACAGAAGTCGGCCCGCGTCTGGCAGTCGGCTACCACTTCTACAACGATTTCGACATCGAACCGGAAGTTCGCGACCGTGTTCGCAAAACCTACGATGGACCACTATCCCTGGCCGTTGATTACATGGTGTGGAATGTGACCAAAGACGACATTCGTGTGCGTATGGCAGCCAAGGATGAGGAGGTCTGGCCGTCGCCCGCATTGCGGGAGAAGATAGCCCCTGACTTTACCGATGCAATTCCGTTTTCCGAATTCACGCTTTCCGGTCGCGCTCCTTTCCCGGATGTCGTCGCACCGATTTACGAGGAAATCAACGAAATCTATGGGACTGATTACGAGCCGGGAATTCAATAGAATCAAGGCCCTGGGATGTTGGTTCCACACACCCCTCCCATGGGAGAGGTCAGAGCCGCTTCAAGCGGGGCTTTGGTGACAGTTGATTGGTTCCAGGGAGATCGAGGTGCTACGACAAACTGCTGTGACTGTTTTGGCGCTGCTATTACTGGCCGGATGCCAGCCCGTCAGCGAAGTTAAGCAAAACAAGACCGAAAAAGCTCCCTCGAACATTCCGTCATTTGGACAGATCGTCGAAGCGTCGTGCGGTCAGTGCCAGTTCGGCATGGAAGGCGACGGTTGTACGCTGGCGGTGCGAATCGATGGCGAGACGTACTACGTCGACGGGTCATCGATTGATGATCACGGTGACGCACATGGAGACGACGGCCTGTGTAATTGTGTCCGCAGGGCGCGGGTGCAGGGCGAAGTCGTCGACGGAAAGTTTGTGGCCAGCGTGTTTGAGGTGTTACCCGATGACGACGGCGAGTAGGAAATTTACTGCTCGTAATAATCAGCTTGCGATGACGCGTCGGGAGCTGTGGCATCATCGTCAAAGGTTTCTGCCGCTGGACTGACCGCAAGATTGCCCGTAGCGCGGTGCAAATCGGCGGACAACTGGTCAAGTTCCGACTGCAGCCGCAACCCCGACAACCGGTAACGCAGCAGCGTGCGCCAGTTCTCAATCAACTGTACGTACTCAACTTCGCCGTTCTGGTATGCCTCGATGGACAGGTCGAGCGTGCGGCTGGCCTTGGGGATAATGTCCTGTTCCACCAGTTCCAGCATTTCCCGCGCGCTGTCGTTGCGGGCGACCAGATCGAGTATCTCCTCGTCCGCCTCGTTTCGCAGACTTTGCAACTCACTGCAGGAAGCCGCCGAACTGGCTCGGGCCTCTCCCATGGCCGCGCGAATTCTTTCCCGATAGACGGGCAAGTTAAATCCGATGCCCAGCAGAACGGCGTCATCACCGTTGGCCACGGGACTGATCCCCGACGAAGAGGTGTTGATCCAATTCAAGCCGACGGTCACGTCAGGAAACCGCTCCAGCTGAGCCAGTCCAATTTTGCGTTGATCGCGACGCACTCGAGACCATTGGGCCTGCAGGTCAGGACGTTGCTGGCGAGCCTGGAACAGCAGGCCTTCGACGTCGGTGGGAGGTTGGTTCGCCAGGTGCTCAATGTTAACCAGCAATTGCGACGAAGGATCGACGCTCAGCAATCGTGCCAGGCGGGCTTGCAACGATCTTTCCTTTTGAGTCAGGTCCGATAGATCATTCTCCACCATTGACTGTTCGATCTGCACATTCAGTACGTCTTGTTGGGACACGTTGCGGACGACTCGATACTGGCGTTCAATCACCTGGGCAATTTGCGCGAGTGAATCGAGGTCTTCACGCGTGATCGAGATGGACTGTCGCACAAATTCCAGCTGGTAGCAGGCCTTGCGTACCTCAGCGGCGATCTGCAACTGCACGTCACGCCACTCCGCCTGGGCAGCACGCATTTCCTCGGCCGCGATGGCAGCTCGCGTGTTGCGGCGATCCGCCCGCACGACTTTTTGCGACACGCCCAGGGCGAAACGTTGTTCGCCGGCCGCAGTTTGCACGGGGGCCAGGTAGGTGTTGGTACTGACTTGAGGATCAGGCAACGACCTTGCCTGGGGGATGCGGCAACGCAATGCCTGAACACGTTGCTCTGCCGCCTGGATGCGCGGATTTTGTGCCAAGCTCATCGCCACATAATCATCAATGGTGTGCGGTCCGTCGACGATCGCCGATTCAACCAGCGGTTCTGTCAAAGACGCGCCCATCATCGCACCGCCGGTCGCCATGACGGCAGCTGGTTTGGGGTGCGGCGCGCGGCAACCCGCAGTAACGCAGAGCAGCGCGAGCAAAATAATGTGGCGAACAGGCATGCCGGGCTCACAGATTCTTCGGACAAATCCTTCCATTTGTCATCGTCAGTAAACACAGCCCGGACTGACATTCAGCGTTTTCATGCGGTCAACCAGCAGAATCGGCAAAGTTTACCAGGCTCGGGAATCTGCTGTCGTATCCTGTTACGATTGTGCCCATGACCGAGGCTGCCGATCAATTCGCCCAGACTGCTCTGGATTACATCACAATGTGGCAACGCGACTTCGCACCGTCGTTGCCAGGCGATCCGGGCATCCCCTTTGCTGAAATCTTCATGCCCGAGGTCGTTCAGGATGTCGAACAGTTGCTGGCAAGGCATCCCATTGCAGCGGATGTCGAGGCCCGAAAGCTTGCCAGCCAATGCGTGCAATTGTTGTCAGACGTAGCCGCACAGCCGCTGCAGTTCCTTTTTGCCAATGAGCGCAACAACGGACACTCGCTGGACCAATTCGTTTCCGATGTCCGGCGTGACCAACTCGCCGGGGTCGTTGCGGAGTTTCCGGAACTGGAACCCGCGCTACAGGTGGTGCGGTCGACCTGGCTGGAAGCACTGGGCGAGTTTCTGGACAGGTGTCAGGCGGACCAATCGCAACTGGAACAAATGTTCGGTATCGCCGAACGTTCGACTCTGGCTGATCTGCGCAGCGGCTGTTCTGACCGGCACCATGGGGGCCGTTCGGTTTTCGAAGTCATCTGGTCCAACGGTTCGCGTCTGGTCTACAAACCTCGCCACATGGGTTTGGAAAAGTGCTGGAACGAACTTTTGGCATGGATCAACGCGACTGGTTTTCGGCCAGCGTTTCGGACCCTGAACGTCGTTGATCGCGGTGCCTGGGGCTGGGTAGAATTTTGCCATGCGGAACCGCCAACCGATGAGGGGTCATGGCAAAGTTATCTGCAGAGCGCCGGCAGCCTCGCCGCCTTGTGCTGGGTCCTCGACGCTATCGATATGCACATGGGCAATCTCGTTTCGACTTCCGACGGTCCGGTGCTGATTGACGTAGAGACCTTTTTTCAAACGAAGGTTTGTTCACGCAACCAGCGTTGCCCGGGAATTGGACAGCTGGGGTTCTTTCCGCGTTGGCAGGAGGTGGCTGGCTGCCAGGTGGATCTGTCTGGCTTGGGCGGATTTGGTGATCAATCCATTCCTTGCCGTGTGCCCCGTTGGTCAGGCATAGGTACTCACGAAATGCGACTCGATTACGTCGCGGCCGTGATGAGATCACAGGGAGCTACGACTATCCGTCGCGTGTCGGGACAAACCAACTGCCAATACCCGCTGGCTGGCTACCGGCAGATGATGGAGTTTATGCGGCAGCATCGCAGCGAATTGCTGGCCACCGAGGGTCCTCTCGCCAGAATGTGGATGCAGCCTGTACGTAGAGTCCCCCAGTCAACGCGTGAGTATTACGCGTCATTAAACAAGTCCTTGCAACTGGATAGTCTACGGCGACTCGAGCAACGCCGCGAATTATTACGCGCCTTGTCTGGTGAACAGCCTGACGCGATTGTCGTCGAATCATTACTGGCGCTGGATATCCCGAGGTTCACGCAGCTCGATGAGGCAGCTGCACGCAGTGAGACCGAGCTACGTTTGCAGGCCATCGATGATTCGCTGGTGGCGCGACACTGTCGCCAAATTGAACAGTCGATGACTGAGGCAACGGCCGCGAATCGAAATTAGATAATTGACATGGCGGGTGGTTCGGATACCTTGAAGACCAAATCTGCCCCCTTAACAGGAGTTCATTCAATATGTCGGAAAACCTACAGAAGCTGCGTGAAGCAGGAATCGCCCACCCCACCCACGATTTCGATGAGAAAGATATCAAGCATATCGACACGCTTACCGAGGACGAAGTTAACGCCGTCATCAGCGCCAAGGAAAAACTGGCGCACGTGGCCCATAAGAAGCATGAGGAAGATGACGAAACTCATCCCGACACGATGGTCGTGTGATCTGCAATCGCTTGCCGGCCCGGTGCGGCCGCTGCAGGTTTGGTAATGTTGTTGTAATCAGGTAAAATAGTTCGGGGTCGCGTTATGTCTTCACGTTCTGATCGGCTAAATTTCAAGATTAGTTTGCTTCGTCCCGAGATGCAGGCCGCTGCCGCCAGGCTGTACTTGCATGAGCGGTTTGATGAGTTGTTTCCGCATTTCCTGTGCACCGTGCACACCACCATTCGGGCTTCGGTCCCGATGATGGAGATGTGCGAGCGACGTTGCCGCGAGTTAGTGGGAAAGGGCGATCCGATCGCGGAACAGCTGGCCGAATACTATGCAGAACATGCAGTCGAGGAACAGCACCACGACACGTGGTTGCTGGAAGACATCGAAACGCTGGGCCTCGACCCGAAGGAAGTCGTTGAGCGAGTGCCCAGTCCGGCCGCAGCGGCGCTGGTGGGATCCCAGTACTACTGGATCGAGAACTATCATCCGGTAGCCTTCCTCGGTTACCTGGCGGTGCTGGAACGACCTTTTGATCAGGAATATTTCCGCAGGCTGGGGCGAAAGTGGAATATTCCGGAAAGTGGCTTTCGCACGATCCTGTTGCATGCTGAACTGGATGATGGACATCGCGAGGAACTGGATGAGCTGATTGACGCATTACCGCTGACTGATGCCCAGGAACAGATGTTGGGGATTTCCGTAATTGCCACCGCAGCTGGCACGGCCAGCTTGTTTAATGACATCGTCGATCAATTTGAGCGGACGTGTGACACAGCACAGTGTGCCCAACTATGAGATCCACCAACGGCTCGGCAGAGGTGGTATGGGCGTGGTGTATCAAGCCACGGACCAACGGCTGGGTCGATCAGTTGCGCTGAAGTTCCTGCCGGCCGAAGCTGCTGATGATGAACAGGATCGATTGCGATTTACCCGTGAGGCGATGGCAGCTTCGTCGCTGGACCATCCCAATATCTGTACGATCTACGAGATCGGAACGTCGGACGAAGGCGAATTGTTCATCGCCATGGCCTGTTACGAGGGAAGGACCCTGCGGGATCTGATCAAGAATGACGGACCGCAGCCGCTGGCTCGGGCTCTGGAACTGATCCGCCAGGTTGGCGAGGGATTGTCCAAGGCGCATCGTCACAACGTGATCCATCGCGATATCAAGCCTGGCAATCTGATACTGACATCCGATGGTATCGTCAAAATTCTCGACTTCGGCCTGGCACGCATGGGTCTCCATTCGGATCTCACGGCCACGGGTCAGGTAGTCGGCACGATCAAGTACATGTCGCCTGAACAGATTCGCGGTGGTGACGTGGATCATCGCGCCGATATCTGGTCGCTGGGCGTGGTGCTGTATGAACTGGTGACGGGCAAACGCCCGTTTGACGGACATCCGGCGCAGGTGGCGCATTCAGTTACCAGCCGGGATCCCGAGCCGGTGCGTCGATTGAGATCCGATGTCCCCCCGATACTGGGCGATATCGTGGGCAAGGCATTGGCGCGTGATATGAGTCACCGTTACCAGTCGGTCAATGAGTTGCTGGTTGACCTGCGGCGCTGCAGCGAGGTAATGGCGTCGCCGGGCAGCGACGTGCAGGCCGACGTCAGTCCGGGTCGCGGGGCTTTCAATGAAACGATCAGCATGCCCTCGGATCTGCTCGGCCACAGTGAACTGTCGTTCGACGTGGAAGAGGGCGTGGGCCATACCGCATCCCAGGAAGCGGGGATTACGACACTGGCTGTGCTGCCATTTGAGAATCTTTCCAGCAATGCCGACAACCAGCACTTCATCGACGGCCTGACCGATGACTTGATTCACGCGGTGTCGGTTCACAAGCAATTGCGAGTGATTTCCCGCCAGTCAGTGCACCAGCTGCGTGACAAGAACCTCGAACTATCGCAAGTCCGCCAGTTGCTGGGGGTCGATGCGGTCATTGAGGGGACTGTCCGGCAATCAGGAACCCGGGTGCGTGTCGTGGCCCGTCTGGTCGACGCGAATGACGGCCAGCAAATCTGGTCGGAGAAATATGATCGCGAATTCGACGATGTGTTTGCCCTGCAGGACGAAATTGCCGGCAAGATTCATCATCGCCTGGAAATTGAACTGGAATCGCAAAAAAGCATCCTGCAGCGGCCTGCCTATGAAGGTGACATGGCAACTTATGAGTTGTACCTGAAGGGTCGCCATTTCTGGCATCGTTCCGAGCTGGACAAGTCACTGGATTTTTATCAACAGGCGATCGACCGCGATCAGGATTTTGCGCTGGCGCATGCCGGCATGGCCAATTCCTACGTGCGGATGTGTTTATATGGAGGCGCCGATCCCAAGGAAATATGGCCCAAGGTGAGGACTGGCGTGTTGCGGGCTTTGGAACTGGATCACGGTCTTTCGGAGGCCCATGAGGCCCTGGGATTCCTGCGCACGTTTGCTGACTGGGACTGGAAGGCTGCCTACCGCGCGTTTCGGGAAGCCGTACGACTGGCCCAAAACGAAACCGACCCAAGGCTCAGCCTGACCATGCACTATTGGCAAACGAGTCAATTCGAATTGTCTGCCCGCGAATTGAAGCAGGTCAAGAAACTGGACCCGCTCAACCCCACCGTCCTCGCCTTTGAGGTCGCGCAATTGGTGTACTCGCGGGATTTTGAAGCGGCCATAGATCTGTCCACGCGGGCTATGGAAACAGGAGAAACGTTTGACATTCTGTTTGCCCGCGCCCAGGCCTTCCAGGGTGCGCGGCGATTTGACGAGGCAACCCGTGAACTCAGCAAGTTGCACGAACTTGTTGGCGGTGGCTACCTGACCGGTGGGCTGTTGGGCAATTGCTATGCACAGCATGGCCAGGAAGACAAGGCGCGTGAGTTACTGGAAGAGTTAAAGACTTGCGGTAAATCGGGCTACATGCCGCCATCAGCGCTGGCCATGATTCTGGGCGGGCTCGGTGAGATGGACGCCGCCTTTGAGGAATTGCATAACGCGGCGACGGCCCGCGATTCGTTGTTGTGCTATTCCCGGGTCTTGCCGGCGCTGGATCCCTTCCGTGCAGATCCGCGTTTCGACGAGATCCTGGTTCGCATCGGACTGGGCAGCGGCGAATACTCGGGCAACCCGGCGCCCTCGAACTGAGGGTTCAGGCCCGCTTGCTCGCAGTGTTTTTCCAGCATTTGCGTAATGGCCCGCGAGCGATTGCCATCAAGCGGCATATCCTGAATCGCCTTGTTCTCGGACAACAGTCGCGCCAACAGACCGCACACCAGCGGACTGGACAGAGACGTGCCATCCATTACCGCGTAGGGCGCATCGTTTTCAGGTAACGGAGTCACCGTAGATATGATCCCGTTGCCCGGAGCGGCGCAGCTAAGCGTTTCACCAAAACAGCTAAACATGGCCAGGTACATACCGTCCTTGCCGAATCGTTCGGGCTGGGAATCGGGCGGAGTCATAAAGGCCGTTACCGAATTCTCCGGACCCCATTCCTCGACACCAAGTCCTGACACGCCGACCGTTTCCGGCAACGCGGCCGGATATTCCACTTCATTGCTGGTGTTGCCCGCGGAACAAACACACAATGTGCCAGCTTGATACGCATTAACGATGGAGTCTCGTACAACTTCACTGCGTTTACGGCTGCCCAGACTGAGATTGATCAAATCAACGCGATTTGCCGGGTCATGTCCGTGTCCTGCAAACTCGTCGATCGCATGCGACAGGACCGTCTGGTCCGGCAGAGTCATCTGGCCCTTATCGTCTAATTCGAAGACCCGTTGAGTGAAAACCGCTGCGCCGGGAACCATGCCGCCATACTCGCCGGGCACGCGTGGTCGCGACGCAATTAATCCGCATACGTGAGTGCCGTGTGAGGACAGATCCAGCTTCCCGTCCAGTCTCACAACGTGTGACAGATTGGGATGTTTGGCAACGCCGGTCCCGATGATGCCAACACGCACGGACTGTCCGGACTGGCGATCAAATTTTTCCACACCCATCCGGGTGTGCCACCACCCCAGCGGCCCGCCTTCATCCAGTGGCACGCATTCGAGCACCACATGATCGCCTGGATTTCGCTCAAACGCGCTCCAGTAACCACAAGCCGGATAGCCGCCGATTACCAGCGGCTTGCAGTCTGCACCAAAGTGCAAATCGCAATAGCCCTCCGCATCCGTTTTCACCTGCGGCAGCATTTGTTTGTTTCCATCGCCGTCCAGGTACATCAACGTGACTTCGGCGTGCGCAAGCGGCTGTTCATTGCCGAGCACAACCACCTTGATGCATTGTTCGCGGGGCGGCAGCGATTCGGGCGCGAGGAACCGGCCACCGGCCAGCAAGTGCAGATCGACCTGGTGTGCCGTGAAGACCACACGCGGTTCCAGAATCACATTCTTGTGATCAAGTTCCTTGTGGTGTTCATGAAACAGGTCCTTGTGACCTTTCAGGCGAACGGCCCGTCGCCGCGCCGGTCGCTGCGTTGCAGCAATTTTGGCGTCCGCAAAACTGTGCACATGGCTGTCATGAAGCACATCCGCGTGCGGGGTCAATTTGTCCAGGTGATCGGCCATCGAGTCGTGGCTTTCGTGAAAGCCATCGGAGTCGGCCAGTCGATGAGTCAGGATATATTCGTGATGGTCCATTGCTTTTCCTTGCTTGCGTCCGCGGCAGGTTCCATTCTAGGTAGCCACCCACAATCCGATCCGTCAAAATCCGCCCGCTCACCAATATTTTTCTGATCCGCCCGACTCAGACCAGGCAAGTCACGCAATTTGTGACGGCTGCTTCGATCGGTGGATTGTCAAGCCTGCCCGGAAACCAGTCAGTAACTGCAATTGTACGGTTACTTTCCCAGCTGCTAACGGGCCACGAACGATCCAGTAGCAAGTCTGTCGGACTGGCACTAAACCGCGAACCCTCTATCTCGCCGGGTGTCCAGCATCGTATGGATACAGCATTACTGACAGGCAAATTTACGCGGATTGGTGCGCGATTGAAAGTGGTAGATCGGCCAGCCAGCCGGTTCAACAACCCTGACAATCGACTCGTCTTCGACATCGCTTCGGACCGCCGCGGAGAGTACTTTGAGATCACGCGTCCGGGAGGCGTGGATCCTTCTGTCGAGCCATTGGATGTGCAACCCGCGGTCCAGCATCTGTTATTGCTGGTACGTGAGCTGGATGAGAAAAGCAAATACCTGTGCGGCATGGATGAACGACACTGGTTTGTCGCAGCGGTTCCCGAGTCAGCACCCGTCGGCACAGTGCGGCAGGCATGGGAAGCACTAAAGCCTCGGGAAGTGCGAAATGCCCAGGCTGTCAGGAAAGTTTCGGGCAAGGCCCGTCACCGTCGCAAGAATGCAGCGTTTCGCCGTCAGGGAGAATGGTTCTTTCTGCCCGTCGTCAATATGACGGTTCCTGACGAGCTGGTTTTGCACAATGAACCTTTGCGACGAAGCGGTGGCAAGGCTCACTGGGCGCAATACTGCTATCGCACCGGAGGCGAATCAGTTTATGTCTGCTCGCGTTATCCCAACGGTGTGGTGGCCGATCAGTATCACAAGATTCTTTCGGGCAATGGACGAGCCAAAAACTGGGGCTGGGTTTCCATGCGCCGCAATCCGGGTGTGTACGTTTGCGGCCGCATTCGACACCCCGACCACGCCACCGTTAACCTGCACGGATGGCATCAGGTCATCATGAACACCGAAAGTCAGTCGCGAGCCATGCGACACGTGGCGTTTCTGGATTGAGAGTAGTGCCCCCTTCTCCCACGGGGGGAAAGTGCCCGCGGCGCGGATGAGGGCGAATATTTTTCGCAACCAGTACGGCTCAAGAAATGTTGGCCCTCACCCGGTTGGTCTTGTTTCAAAAGCCCAACCACCCTTTCCCCGAGGGAGAGGGTAAACATTACCTGTCATCCTCAGCAAACAAAGATGTAAACCGACCATAGCCTGAGTCTTCCAACTCGCTGGCCGGCACAAATCGCAGCGACGCCGAGTTGATGCAGTACCTCAGTCCGGTCGGCCGCGGGCCATCGTTAAAGACGTGACCCAGGTGCGAATCGCCAAAACGCGAACGCACTTCGGTGCGTGCCGTGAACAGGCTGCGATCTGTCTTTTCAACGACGTGACCCGCAACCAGCGGTCTCACAAACGATGGCCAGCCAGTGCCGGACACGTATTTGTCCCGCGAACTGAACAGGGGTTCGCCAGAAACAATGTCGACGTAGATGCCCGCTTGTTTGTTGTCCCAGTACTCATTGCGAAATGGCCTTTCCGTGCCATGTTCCTGAGTGACATGATATTGCAGGTCCGTCAAATGCTGACGAATTGTTTCAGCCGACGGCTTGCGGTAATTGCCGGCGGCAATGTCCTCGGAGTCGAATAACTCCTGGTAACCGTCGCTGGCACGAATGTCGTCCACACTACCGGCTGTTGCGGCGGGTGCGAAGCGAACCCTCGAGCCAAACTCAGCAGCAAACAGCATGCCCAGAACAATTGCCAACAGTAACAATACGAGGGCAGGTAATTTCAACATAGTGAATGGTGCTCCTGATGGTGTACCGAACAACAACCGTAGTTTGCCGGCTCTAATAACTGACGGCTGGTTCCGATGATACTTACCCGGCAAATTGTCAGTCGTTGTTGATTTTGCGGGAGCGGGGCAAATTTTGCTGAATTTCGGAACTTCGCAGCCGAAAATGTCATACTGCCAATGACAAAAACATCTGCATTGCAAAGCGGGAGGTTTCGGATGCGGTTGAATGTTAATCGCCTAACCATATCTGCTGGCTTCCTGTTATCGGTAGCGCTCACGATGACAAATGCCGGATATTGTTTGGCCCAGACCAGCGATCCGGTGACAGGTCGCGAATTGCTCGCGGACCAGAATGGTCAGTTGGCAACACTCGTGAAGACCAATCTGGGCGAAGAGTTTCTGCAGTCGGTCCCGTATCTGCCGGCAATCGACAAGCGAGTCGTTTATTGTCGCCGCGGGAACTCTCGCAACGCAGTGTCCGCCAGCGATTGGGAAGCACTGTCGCCTGGCGAACGAGAGAGCTTTGAACTTAGGGAACTCGATGAGCATTATTACTATTTCACGCGTTACGGAACGCCGTTGGCTTTCGTCAGGCCGCTGGACATTGCCGGCAACAACGGAATCGACAGTCTGAGCGGATTGCGAGTCATCGATTTTGGATTTGGAACGATTGGGCATTTGCGGATGATGGCCACGCAAGGTGCCGATGTAACTGGCATTGAAATTGATCGATTGTTGCAGGCACTGTATGGCGAGCCCGGCGACACGGGCGCGATCGGTGGCAATCCGCAAATTGCCAAGGACCATAGTGGTCATCTGGAATTGTTGTTTGATCGCTTTCCCGAGCAACTGGAAGCAACAGTCCGTGGTCAAGCAGACTTGTTTGTTTCCAAGAACACGTTGAAGCGGGGATATATTCACCCGGAGCGAGAGGTCGACCCCGATCGTCTGATCAACCTCGGGTGCAGTGATGAAGAGTTCCTGGACGCCGTGCACGGGAAACTGAAAACCGGCGGGTTGTTCTTGATCTACAACCTGCATCCCGCTCAGGCGCCCGCGGATGAGCCGTACATTCCCTGGGCGGATGGTCGCTCGCCGTTCGATCGAACGGCATTTGAACAAGCCGGTTTCGAGGTGTTGGCCTGGAATGTTGATGATTCGGTCGCCGCCCGCGAAATGGGCCGGGCGCTGCAGTGGGAGAAACAAATGGACCTGGAAGACGATCTGTTTGCCACCTATACGCTGGCCCGCAAACACTAGTCGTCCATGGCGCATCCAAAATACAATCGATTACCCCACGTTTTGCAAGCCCGCGGCAATTCCATT
>JBPCVB010000144.1:0-4429 GCA_051010855.1 Pirellulaceae bacterium
TGTTTGGCGAGGAAAGCCAGGACGAAGTCAGTTCGGATGACGAAGAGCGCGAAATGGACGATCGCAAACTCCGCTATATGGAAATCGCCAGAGAGATTGAGGCCGCTGTTCACGCTGGCGATTTGTCCGGGGAAGCCGCAAAGAAAAAGCTGATCGAACTTCGCAACGAAATGTTCGGCGAGGAACGCGAAGACGAAGGCTCGGACCACGAGGAGGGCGAATTGGAAGATCGCAAACTCCGCTATATGGAAATCGCCAGAGAGATCGAGGCCGCTGTTCACGCCGGCGAGCTGTCTAAAGAAGAGGCAAAGAAAAAACTGATCGAAATTCGGCAGAAAATGTTTGGCGAGGAACTCGAAGGCGAGGGCTCGGGCGACGAAGATCGCGATGACCTGCGTCGCCAGATGTTCTCGGACGTGCTGCGTCAGCGGGCAGTGGCCGAACGCATGGCCAAACAACGCGATTCCCGTGGTGCTCTGAACCACATGAGACTGGTTCGCGATGAACTCCAGAATTCGGATCTGAACGCCGCCGGCAAATCACAGCTGCTGGCTGTCGTCGAGCGGGAAATCGCCGAAATGGAACGGTTCATCGAGCAAAATCCAGGTGAAATTGAAAACGATGAAATGGACCGCTGATTGCACTTCGCCCTGGGGTACCCTGGTGTCTCGGTTCGAACTCTTGACCGGTCAGAAGGTCCGGCGAACTGCACGGTTATTTAAAGGTCCCATCAGAATAGCCTGACTTTAGACTTGGGTCTCTTACCCCCTTATTCAGTTGATACAAAATTATCTGGTGATGATCATAATTCGGGTCACCGGGTTTGCCTTCAGGCTTGACATATTCGTATCCAGGATTGTCGCCGGTAACTGGATTGGTTATCAGCTTCTGGAACGCTGCTTCACCACCAACCGACTCTTTAATTTGATCAAGACTGTCTGGCCATTCGCCTTCGTGTGCTTGCGCAAATTCATAAAGTGCGAGTTGCAGTTGGTTCATCTGAATTTGACTCTCTCCCCGGGGATCACCACAGCCTGTGAAACTGAATGCGAAAAGAAGCAGGGTACTTGAACAAGTGAGCACTGATACTCTTTTCATTGGAAATCCTTATTCGTGATCCGACATGTCCTGGATGCGTGAGCCAGTTACTGATCAGACTCGCAATGTCACGATCGTAGCATAGCTGCGCTTACTCACTCAAACACTCTGCAACAACTGCCGAACCTCATCAAAGCCTTTGTCGAGCGCGATGGCTTTCGGGTTTACTTCGTCCGGATCGGATTCCCGCAGGTCGGCTCCATGGTCAAGCAGCCACCGGATATAGGTTGCGATGCCGGGATGGTGCCCGCGTTTGACCGCAGCGGACAGAGGTGAGTGACCCGTCTTTGGGTCGCGGAAGTTGATGTCATTGAAACCCCACGAGACGAATAACTCGGCGAGGTCGATATAGCACTCGGGTTTGGCGATATCGGCTCGGTGGCCGTAATTGCTGTGCCAGGTGAAGTCGGTGGCCATTTGGTAAAGCGGTTTGAAGTTCGGGTCCTCCTGTACTGCCTCGATGTCGCCGCGTGCATTCAGGTACTCAAGCTGCATCACGATAATCTCGCGGTACTCAGGGTAGCCACCGTCACGGTTGTGGCTGCCGATGGCGACACCGATCGTGGCGATTGCGGATTCGTAGTCGAACATCTCGGGGTATCGCTCCATTAGACGGCGAACCATTTTCGGATAGCCGTACCAGCGGGAGGCTCCGAAAGCATTGTTGAACACGCTGGAGTGCGGATGGTCATGCGGCGTGCCGTCTATATTGTGACTGTGTTCGACAATCTCCATCACCATATCATGGAAACCGTCGCGTACGATCGCGCAGATTGGTGGCTGACCTCCGAGATCAACCATTCGTGCGAAGAGCCTGATTGACTCGGCGGCGTCGGTGCCAATGCGATCGGCGACGTTGTGTGATTCCAGCTCGGTGCGGTCGGGAAGGAACCGGGCATAGGCGCGACGAACGATCGAATCCGAAACGCCGGCCTCGCGTGCCTGGTAGAACATTCGCTCGATCGTCGCGTGATCGCAGTTGGGATACCCGTTCGGAGTGGCTCCATGGTCGAGCAACAGATTGGCGAGGCGGTAGTTGCGATGTTCTACCGCCGCCCAGTGCAGCGGCATGCCGAGTTCCGGCTGGTCGTCCGGGTTGTTCCCGGGGGCATCGGGATGCGCACCTTGCTCAAGCAGTAGCTCTACGAGCTGATCGTGGTTGTGCTGGCAGGCTCGAAACAGAGGATAGCCGTTGGTGAAGTGGTCGCGATGTTCTGCTGCGCGAAGATCGGCGTTGGCCAGCTGCGGTTCAGCGACCAGCAACCCGGTGGCCGCTGCGATATCGCCCGCCTGGACGGCCGCAGCGAACTGTTCGCGGAGTTCCTGGGCCGGCGATTCGGGTTGAGATGCTGGTTCGGCAGGCATGACAGGTTCTCCGCACGTCGATCACAAACGATTGTAGGTTGCGAGCCGCAGATGAACCGCCAAACCAGAGGCAGCTTGTCTCCGGACGGCTTTTGACAGGATTTACAAGATGAACAGGATGATAGGAGCCGGTATCTGGCAAGTCAATTTTTGCGTCCGCGCGAATTAGCCGGCTTCGTCGAATGTCTTGATCACGACTCAAGGTACTTGCGCCAAGGAGTCCAGTAGTGGTTCTCCCAACCCTTCGTCACGCCTTCAAAATCATGATCAGGCACGTCGAGGTGAATCAAATCTACAACGCCACCCTGGTCATGATCGCTGAATTGCAGGATCAGGGTTGAGTCAGGATCCGATTCCCGGAAGGCGACTGAACGCCATGACAGAACCACCAAAGTTGGTTTGACTGTGTCCAGCATCGTTCCGGACAAGGCGTCTTCGAATGCGGAAAACGGCGAACCCGGTTTTTCGTCGATGGTGACGGGTGAACCAGTAAATGCTTCATGCAATTCAGCTGACACAAACATTTCAAAAAGTCGTTCACCCGGAGCGGGCAAGACCACTGATTGTCGAACTACGGACCTCATCAGACACCGCCAGCAAATTGGAATTGAGGACTTGTTCCAGGAAGATTGGACACGATAAACAGGACGTCATCCGGTCTTATCTTGTAAATCATGTTCATCCTGTCAACAAATAGGCCTGATGACGCTGTTACGGTTCCGTTGATTCACCGCAGTCCACGACGAACCGGCGTCTGCGGCTTGCCGCTAAACGACTTTCATTAATATCGTGTCCAGAGTGGCGCTGGCTCTAATCAGTGCGCGTGTTTGTGTCCGCTACTAGCATGAAGGGAATAGTTTTTCACACATAACCACGCCGACTTAAAGAATGAGGCCTTGGAATAGTGCACTCCATATTTATTACAAATTCTTTCGACTTCTGGTTGAATTTGATGGAGCTTGTTGGTGGGTAAATCCGGGAAAAGGTGATGTTCAATCTGCAGGTCCAGGCCGCCGAATACATGCTTCAGCGGTGACTTCATCATGACGCTGTGGCTGGTTTCTGTTTGTAACACATACCATTCGGCTTTAGTGGCTGGCTTGACATGCCGCGGGTAAAACTTCACGGTCCCGGTATGGTGGCCCATATGAAACATCGAGCCATAACTTAAACCACGAATGGCTTCCGCCAGCAGATTGGCGACCAGAACCTTGAGCATTTGTGCCGCGGAAAAAAACCAGAGTCCCGCAAGTAATGGGAACAACAAAATGTTGTAAAAGAAATAACGATTTTGCGTGAGTTGTTGGTAGATGGCCCTTACGTAAATTTTGAAGTCATTCTTGTTAAACGTTTGCTGGTTTTCCTTTTCCCAGGCAAAAATGTAAGTGCGAAGCCCCAGCAACACATACATAGGCGCGGCGAAAATCGCCAGGGTCACGAGTTGAATGTTATGAAACCATCTGGGTTTCCCCTGCAATTCCGTGACCCTGAATACTTCATATCCAACATCCGGGTCTCGACCAACGATGTTGGGATTTGAATGGTGTAATCGATTGTGGGAATATTTCCATCCAGCAAATGAAGCGGGTAATTTCTTCGTCTCATACTCATTGGTGCCGAATTTCTTCAGCCCCTTCTTGTCCCGCAGGCGGTTAAACGCGCCATGGCCACAATTGTGTGCAAAGGTGACTTCAAAGTTAAAGTGTAGCGATAGAACGATGACCCCCAGGACAAACGTGATTGGCTCAAAGCTGAAATGGATAAGCGCGCGACCAACCACTTCGCAGCTTGTATTACCCCATTTCAATCGGCGCAAGTAACGTTCGTCCTCGTCATTTCCCAATTCCGCGCGTGCGCGTTCACCGACGGCAGCGATCTCGTCGCCGAATGCGGCCAGTTGCTGTTCGTCCAGATGCGTAATGGTTCGCGCCCGCCGTTTACCTGGATCAGTAATCGGTTGCGTCTG
>JBPCVB010000145.1:0-12208 GCA_051010855.1 Pirellulaceae bacterium
TTGGGAAAGTGCCCGTTGGATGCCTGGTACATTTGCAAGGCTTGAGTCACTTTGGCGAACTCAAGTTTCTGCCTCGTGTTAAACAGCGCCTTGACGGGCGCCGAGAGAATATTTTTGCCACTGAGTGATTGTCCTTGCTTGCCGACGCCGGCTTCGGCAACACGGCGTGTCGACGTGCTGCCAGAGTCCTCTTCCTGATTCGTATCCGCTTTTTCCGGCAACGGTCCGCAGCCGGAAAGCAAGAGTATCAGCGGAAGCGAACATGCGAACAGATGTAAGGAGCGATTCATTGGGATTCTCCGTCAACAGACAAGAGTCGTGATGAGCAGCATGAGAATGAATTCTCGTTGATACGAACCGGAATGACACCCCTGCAGGATTATTTGGCGAGAAATGCAACTGGCCAATTGTCTGCAGAAGGGAGGCGAGGATCTGTCCGAGCCGCACCCTGGCTGGAATCGGCTCGGACGGAGCCTCGCCCTCCCGACAAGTTACTTAACCTCGATCCGCAATCACCAATCCGTCTTGCTGACGCGATAGAAAAATTGCACGCAATGTCAGGGACTTCGCCTCAGCATGAGGCTGTGAGGATGCCAGCTCAAAATAAGGAAGCAGTGAGCGAACAAGGTGACTCGTCACTTGCATCGACCATCCGGCGCCAATGCAGTGGTGTTGTCCCCCGCCAAATGGAAGGAACTGGTAACGGTGTTTCTCCCGTCCGGTAAATCGCTCCGGATTGAACCGTTCCGGGTCGCTGAATGCCGCAGGTCGATAGTGCGTGAGCATTGGCGAAATAATCACGATTTCACCTTTGGCAATTTGAAAACCGTCAACTTCAATGTCCCGTTGGGCATGTCGACCAAAAATCGGAACGAAAGGCGTCAAACGGAGTGTTTCTTTAACGACCGCACGGTACAGGGATTCACCTTCGCCGTCTGCCGCTCGAAGTTTGTTCTGCCATTTCGTTTCCACGGCCAGAGCATGAGCCACATTGCGGAACATGGGCATCAACGTTCGCAACACGACGAGAAAAATAAACGCAGCATTGTCCCGGACTTCGTGATCGGAAAGTTCCCCGGCGGAGCCCTTATGCAATTGGTGCAGGAATCCATCTCCGGTCTCGCCGCTGGTCATTCGTTCCTCGATGACTCCCTGCAACTCAGTTTGTACCTGCCGATAACGTTTGAACGGTCTGCCAAACTGCGGAATCAAACGGAGTACGGGGAAGATCATTCCCGCGCTATGCAGACCATCAAAAGACTGCCGCATGCGGATGGCCAATTCATTCGTTACCGGATCCGATGATCCGAACACCAACTTTTCAGCCAGTGTAATCAGACCTTGCCGGATGGATGCCGGCCGCAGATCGACAGGCACCGATTGGAGTTCGCAGGCCAGATGGCCAAAGGTTTCATTCAAGTCGAGGCGTTGGGTCGCCTGTCCAAATGCCTTTCCAACCAAACGCCTCATCGTTTCATGCTGCTCGCCTTCTGCGTAAAACAGGCAATGCTGAGGAAGTACTCCTATGATGCGTTTGCGCATCGATCCGGCGCTCATTACTTCGGCATCCTGCTCCAAAACCTCCTTGATGGCCTGCGGATCCGACAACACTACCAGTCGTGATCGCCACAGTGGCAATCGAAATCGATCGCCGCACACTCGATGAAAGCCGGTCAGAATCAGGTGTTGCTGCCTGGACAGCAGGTAACGCAGGAGTAATACCAACTGCATCAAGCAGGCGAATTTGGAACGCTTGAGCCGTTGCCATACCGATTCGGCTGGCTGCTTTTCTGTTATTGCGGCCGGCGTGGCCGACAAGACCGGAACGGTCCAGCTGCCGGATTCAAGTGCCAATGATGGGGTCTGGGTTTGAAACATGGGAAATCGTGTCGAAGAAAGAAAGTCTGCGACTACAGATTTCCGTTTGCGCACAAAACCGGACGCGAGTGTCAAATCACTCGTGTTTTCAATGGTTTCGTCAAGACTATGGCTGCGGCTCGACCGAGACTCGCAAAGGCAGGGCAGGGCCTGGAGCATCAGGGTCAGGCCCGCAACTTTTCACCTGATCGGCCTTGAGTTCGGCGACTTCACGCATGCCGGACCAGATCACCACGCGGCCCCTGAGATGCGCGTGTAGCATCAGTCGCATGCTTTTGACCCGTCCATAACCAAAGACCTTGCGTAACACGCTCACGACAAACGGCATCGTGTTGAAATCGTCGTTGTGCAGAATCACGGCGTAGGGAGGCTGCCGTTTGGTGCGTGTTTCCTTGTCCATTTTGCGACGACGTCGCGTGACCGGTTTGATCTCCGGATGCATTTCGACTTCGGCGGTCTTGACTGGCATAAAGCAGGTGATGGATAGCCGTGATCGGTCGATGAGTCACTGCAACCATTTTTGTTCGTCACCACCCGCGGTCAACCTGCGGCTATGATCAAATCCCATTGTCCCGTCTGAATCAGTGGCGAATTCCCTCATAGACGGGACAATGGTTCCCTCCTATGTCAACGGCATGGTTTCCGACGGCAAATCAGCCCGCGACAGGCTGTTCCACGTTTGTGATTCCGTTCCGGACTCGCACCCTCGTCCGTTGCCGACGACAACAATCCAGTAAATCTGCCAATACCGCCGTTGTTGTTGGCCAGCGCCCCGCGCCGGTTCCGCGAACAACAGTTTGCTGGCCGTTGCCGCCGGTAACCTGTAACAGGTTCTGAGCACCGCGGGCCGCCGCGAATTCGCTTTCGGGTGGCACACGCTCAATCGCAACGCGTGCGGTGACGTGAGGACCATGAACCTGCATCCGCGCTATTTGTCGCAGGCGTTCTCCAGCGGAAAGCGGCAGCGACCGAATCATCTCGGCGGTCAGCGGCTCTGAATCAATGTCCGCGATGTTCAACGAGATACCGCAGCTGCGCGCGAGCAAAACGAGCTTTTCCGCGGCATCGGTGCCCTGCAGATCTCGCGAAGGGTCTGCTTCCGTCAATCCGCGGTCGCTGGCCAGGGTCAAAGCGTCTTCCCAGGTCCGGCCCTGGCTGATTTGGTCGAGAATGAAGTTGCAGGACCCGTTCAGAATGCCTGCGACCTCGCTGACAACACCGTCGGATGAAGCCTGCGCAACAGATTCCAGCATGGTCACCGCACCTCCAACTGCTGCCGAATGAGCCAGCGTGACACCGGCGCGACCCGCCAGACGATGCAGGGCCTCACCTTCGGATGCCAGCAAAGCCTTGTTGGCCGTGACCACGTGCTTGCCTTGTTGCAACGCCGCCGCGACCCATTCACGAGGCAACTCAACTCCGCCCACGACTTCTACCACCACGTCACATTCCGATTCAACGGCTTTACGAGCAGTCGTCAACAGTGATTCGGGCACGCCCGCAGCCAGCGCTTTGGTTCGATTGCGAACCGCAACGGCAACTAGCTCAAACGTATCGGAATACTGATTGAGCAGCTGCCAATACACGCCCCAGCCAACGGTGCCCAATCCAATCAATGCCACTCGCAGTCGACGGGGCTGGTCAACCTCTTCCGCGAAACAGCTTTCCTCGGATTCGCCGACACATGTGCAATCAGAAGCACCCATCGCGGCCACTTCAAAACAAATATTTCGGTCCCGGGCAAAGCGGACACCCTTGTGCTGAACGATCGATTCATCCAGCAACAGTGCATCCGCCCAGGTAATCTGCTCGAACCGACGTACCGGAGTGCTGCCCAGTTTGGGGTCAAATTCATACAACCCGTCGACATCCTTTAGCAAACGGCAACGATCAGCGTTCAGTTGACCGGCGATGAACAGCGCGGACAGATCCGATCCGCCACGACCCAACAATGCTTGTTGTCCGTTCTCGTCTCGCCCAATGAATCCGGGCAACACCACGACACCGTGGTGATCAAGTTGACGTTGCAGGTAATCGCGGTCCAAACCTGCCGGCTGGCTATCCAGCGGATGTCCAGATGTTAACAACCCTGCACAAGTCTCGTCGCACACCGCGGCGGTAATGCCCGCGCGATCGAGCGCCAGTCCCAGCAACGCCGCACTGTGTCGCTCACCGGTGGCCAGTAGACTGGCGACCTTGCAATCGTCCAGGTCGTCACCAAATGCGGCGACCTGCTCCGATAGTTGGTCAGTGGCATTGCCGATTGCCGAGACGACGACGACGACCTGATATCCCAGTCTTCGCCAGCGATAAATCTCCTGGGCCGACCGGTGCACATCGCCTGAACGTTGCAAAACCGAGCCACCAAACTTCAGCACAATCAAACGGCGGTCACACATGCCGGTTCTCCTTTCCCGTTGGTGTGTGTTTCAACCAGCGCGGCATCGATGGCAGCGAACAAATCGGCCAGAATGTCCTGCGGATCTTCCAGGCCGACCGACAAGCGGACCAAACCTGGTGTCAAACCAACCGCCGACAACTGGTCTCGTGGTACGTCGGCATGAGTCATCGAGGCGGGATGGGTCAGCAGCGTTTCCACCGAACCGATGTGCTCCACCAGCGTGCAAAGCTTGACCGCCTTGAGGAATCGGCAGGTCGTCTCGTAACCGCCCTGAATCTCGAACGAGATAACGCCGCCGTGACCACCGCGATGTTGCCGTGTTGCCAATTCGGACTGTGTAAACTCGGGCAACCCGGGATAGTTCACGGTGACCAGGCGGTCGTCATCGGCCAATGCCCGCGCGATAATGCTGGCATGGCGACTGTGTTGCTGTATCCGCAACGGTAACGTTTTGATGCCACGTTGCGTGACCCACGCGTTTTGTGGTGTTTGGATCGTTCCCGTGCTCTTGCGGACCCAGCGCAATCGTTCCAGAAGTTTTTCGTTGCGAGTGGTGATAGCGCCACCCAGTGCAGAGGAGTGTCCCTCGATGTGTTTGGTCGTCGAGTAGACGCTGATGTCCGCCCCCAATTCCAGCGGCTGTTGCAGGACGGGTGTCAGGAACGTGTTGTCGACCGCCAGCGGGATTCCGCGGGAACGCGTGATGGCGGCAATGGCCTCGATATCGTTGAGGCACAACGTCGGGTTGGCGGGTGTTTCGATAAATACAAGCTTTGTATTTTCACGTATTGCGTCGGCAATGTTTTGCGGATTCGTCGCATCGACAAAATCTGCCTCCACGCCCAGTCCGCTGAACAATTCGCGGATCAAACGCGCCGTGCCTCCGTAAATGGCCTGGCTCAATACGATGTGGTCACCGGCTTGCAACAAAGCCAAAAAGAGCGCCGTTTCTGCCGCCAGTCCCGATGAAAAACAAACCGAGGGCGGCGCGTTTTCCAGGCGACCCAGCGTGGTTTCCAGTGCCGCAACCGTGGGATTGTCGACTCGTGAATACGTGCAGGTAACTTCACTGGAAAGTTCCTTTTGCACGAAAGTGGTTGACTGGCAAACCGCTTCGACCAACGGCGTGGGGCCGCCAATGTCCGGCTTGAGGCAAGCCACTGTTTGAGGTGAAAGGTCCGAGATTTCCGGGGCAAAGTTAATTGAATCACTCATGTCGTGTATTCCTCACGACATCAAGATCCAGGCCAGGCAAAGTGGGTCGACAGCGACCATCGCTGTCAGTTTTGCCCAGATAACCAGCGTGTTATCTGAACCGCATCGATCCCCAATCGGGGCTGGCCTCGGCACCGCGGCTCGAAAAAGCAATCGAACTCGGTTGCCGCCTGAGAAGGCTTTTATTCCTCAGGACTCTTGATGCATTTGTCCGACCAGTATTGCGACCACCGCCCATCGTGTCAAGCAAAAAATTTCGGCGGTCCAGAGTCAGTCTGCGCCTGTACCAAACCATTCCACAAACGACGGTTACCAGCTGGAATCAAGCCGTGTCGGTATCGCGCAGTCGATATTCCTGAACGGCGAAAACAAACAGGATGAGAGCCGACATTTCCATCACTTCCTCCATGATGGACGCCAGGTCCGAGACAACACCGGGCCCGGCTTGTTCATAAAAATATCCCCCGATCATTTCGCATCCAATGGCGCCGGACACGTAGACGATTCCGGAGAGGATGATCAGAAATCGCGTCCGGTGAGGCAATTTCCATACGAAGGGTGCAAAAAAAGCAGCAACAGCAAGCGCTATGATGGCCCCCGGGATCACCCACGCCCAATACAGTAACCCGCCGACATCAAAGAATTCGCGCAGTTCTTCGCTTTGGCTTTCGTGGATACCGAGGTTTTCATCAAGTGACATATAGAAGAAAACCAGGGCTACTCCAATCCAGCCCAACTGCCGCCGGCCCTCGCTATTGCCAGATGCCAACCAGGCGTGAGCCGCTTGCCAACAGGCAAATGCCAGCAGCAGCGTGTTGTACCAGTTGGCCACCGTCCCTTCGTCGTTGAAGTCAAAGTACCGCAGAAACAAAACGATCTGCGATTGGCGATCAATTCCTGTAAACAGCAACAATCCCAGAACGAGATTGACTATCAGCAGCACCAGGACTGGTATCGCCAGCAACATGGCGAGTGTCCGAGGTGGGAACGTGCGCGCACGAATTTCGGGGATGGTGTCGCTCATGGACCTTATTGGGGGGTCGCCGTCCGGGTAATTAGTCTCTGATGCGAGCCGCAATAATATCTTAACGACCACGCGGAAACCACCAAAAACCAGAAATTATCCGCATCCCGCACAAATCATGATGCCTCAACACCTGGCGCAAACGGTTGGTGTCAACTAGCGGCAGTTGACCAACTCGCGTCGCACCAACAACTCGGCGATTTGGACGGCATTGGTGGCCGCACCCTTGCGGAGATTGTCGCTAACACACCAAAAAGCGATGCCATTTTCCACCGAATGGTCTTGCCGGATGCGACCTACGAATACTTGGTCGCTGCCAGAGCAGGCGAGCGGCGTGGGCAGTTGGGCGTTTGCTGGATCGTCGGTCACAACGATTCCCGGCTCGTGGTCAAACAGCCGCCGCGCGGTCTCGGCATCGACCAATTTGTCCGTTTCCACGAACACGGCCTCACTATGGCAATATTCCACCGGCACTCGAACGCAAGTTACCGCCATTTGCAGGTTGTCATCCCCCAGAATCTTGCGCGACTCGAGAACCATTTTGGTTTCTTCGCTTGTAGAACCATCATCCTGCGCGCTGCCAATTTTGGGGATCAGGTTCATGGGGAGGAAATGTTCAAAATGTTGCGGCATGGGCCGGTCGCCAGCCAGCTCCCCACGCATCCCGTCGAACAACTCCTGTCGAGCGGCCTCTCCGGCACCACTGGCCGACTGATATGTCGCAACGACGACGCGGCGAATCCCGTAGCTGCGGTGAATGGGTTGCAGACAAATCACGAGCTGTGTCGTGCTGCAATTCGGGCTGGCGATAATACCATTGTGGTTCGCGGCGGCGTCCGCGTTGACTTCGGGAACCACCAGCGGCACATCGGATCGCATACGATGTGCAGCGCTTTCGTCAATCATGACGCCTCCTTGTTCCACGATCCACGGCGCACACTCCAGCGCCACATCATCCGGTATGCTGGCAATCACCAGATCAAGATCGCGAATGTTTTCCTTAAGCAACGGTTCCACGGGGATCTCAACTCCGCGGAATTGCAAAGAGCGGCCGCGATTGCCGGGCGAACCAAAAAAACGGATCGACTGGAAGCCAACATCCCGTTGCGCCAGCAATTCTCGAACAATGGTACCCACGGCACCCGTCGCGCCGATTACCGCGAGGCGGGGAAGTTCCACTGGTTTGGCTCCCGTTATTTGGCTTTGTCACTGGCCATGTCGAGGGCCTGTTGTTTCATGGCCCGCAGGTCCAGTTTACCGGTTCCCAGCAAAGGCAACTCGTCAACCTGAAAAAAACAGTTGGCCGCGGGGATGAACAGGTTTGGCAGTCCCGCGTCGGACAGTCCCTGGCAATAGTCCGCGGGGGACTTTCTCAGCTCGGTATGCAGCACGATCAGGCGTTCGCCTTTCCTTGGATCCGGAACCGCCGTTACCGCGACACGCAGCTCGTCCTGTTCATCTTCATCCAGCAAACCCGATAACGTGTCTTCGATGATCAAGTGGGGCACCATCTCGCCACCGATTTTCGAAAACCGGCTCAAACGTCCGGTGATCTTGACAAAGCCGTCGTCATCGATGAGGGCCATGTCGCCGGTGTCGTACCAGCCATCCTGAATCACTTCGCCAGTTTTCTCCGGCTCGTTGAGATATCCCTTCATCACATTGGGACCGGTGATCCACAGATTGCCTTCCTCGTTGGCACCCAGCACCTCGCCGGTATCCACATCGGTGATTTTGGCAGCAACATTGGGCACCGGCCGCCCGACCGTTCCTTCCTTGCAGTCCACCATGTAATTGTCACCACGACGTGATGGCGGGACATTGACCGAAACCAGGGGCGAAAGCTCGGTGGCGCCATAACCCTCGATCGGGCGTACGCCAAACTTCTTCTCGAACGCATCGCAGATTTCCACAGGCAATTTTTCAGCACCCGCCACAACCACATCCAGGTTGTGAAATTGCTCGGGCGTACATTTCCGCATGTAACTACGAAGAAATGTCGGTGTAGACAGCAGGATGCTGACGTTATATTTCTGGCACAACTTGCCAACCTGCTGGGAATCCAGCGGACTGAAGTGGTAGGCCGCGGCGATGTCCAGCGACATCGTGCCCCACAAGGTGACGGTGTACCCGAACGAGTGGAAAAACGGCAGGATGCCAATCAGGGTATCCTGCGAGTTGAGCTTTACCACCTGGTCGATCGCTTCGACGTTGGTGGCGATGTTCTCGTTGGTCAACATCACACCCTTGGGAACGCCGGTTGATCCGGAAGTAAAGATGATCGTTAGCACATCATCCTTCTGACACTTGCCCAATCCCAGCAAAGCCTCGAGGACCAGCCTCGTTGTCAGATACGCGCCGATAATTCCAGCAAGTTTTTGGAGCAACGTGATCTTCTCACGCAGGTCGTCCAGATAAACCACCTCGCAATCGAAGTCGAAATCGAATTTCTCCATCACCTTTCTGCTGGTCAGAACATGCTTGATGCCTGCCTTGCGAATACACTCGTTCATGATGGCATTGGAGACGGTGTAGTTCAGGTTCACAGCGACTCGGCGATCCAGAGCCAGTGCCATATTGGTCACGACACCGCCAACTGATGGCGGAATCAGCACGCCAACCTGCTGTTCGTCGGCATCGAGAACATGCTTGTTCAGCATTCGCCGCGCGATCAGGCTGCGCATCAGCAATGAACCACCGGTGATTTCGGTGCCAGCCGAATCGGCGACCTTAAACCGAAACTTGCGTCTCTTGCAGGATCGGACGAAGGACTTGGCGGGGGCCACAAATGGCGGTTGTCGTTCGGACACGCAACGAGCTCCCAATTCCTGTAATGCCTGACGGATTTCGTGGAGAGATTGCGGATTCTCCAGCGGCTTGCCCACGTTAATGGTAAACGCTCGACGGAATCGATCGAGGCGCTTCAAGCCGGCCTTGCCACCTGAGTAACTGTAAAAGCTGCCCCACGACTGGTCGATATACATTGGAATCACGGGTACATCCACGCCGTCGAGAAGCTTCAGGACGCCGGGCCGAAACGACTGGATCTGGCAGGTACGGGTAATGCCACCTTCGGGGAAGATCCCCACCATTTCGCCGTCCATTAGCGCCTCGCGGGCGGTTTGAATGCCGCGACGCAATGATTTCGGACCCCCGGTAATCAGGATGACGCCGGTGTACCAGGCCAGCCACTTCAAAAACGGATTGTTGAAATTGCCCAGCGAAGCGATCGCCCGCGTGCACCCAGGTACGGCAATCATCACCATGTAGCCGTCGATCCACGTGCTGTGATTGGCCACGATCACGGCGCCGCCCTCAGGCCAGTTCTCGCGGCCCGTAATCCTGAGCCGGTACAGTATTCGAAACATGAAATAGCAGAAGTACTGGAACAGGTACTGATGCCATTTCCAGACCGCGGACAACAAACACGGTACGGCCAGCAGAATCGCCAGAACGGAAAGTTCGCGCGAAAGCGGCAGGGATTGCAGGTTGGCGAGCAATTCGATCATCACGGGCGGTAAGCGGCAAGGCCGAAATTCAAGGCGTTATCTTAACGCGGACTGCCAATCACGAGAATCTCAATCGCTACGTCAGGCAGGATCGCCGTATCCGTCAAACCATACGGTCTGGTCAAGCCCTGCGGGTCTGCGAATCGATACTGGTAATGTCAGTGATCTGCACGGGTGCCCGGCCCGATGCAATCGTTCACCCCTGTGTTTGAGGTTTGCCAGGCGATGTCCAAATCCGCAGCTATGACCCTCGGTTTGGTTCTGATTTTTTTTGGTGCGCAGCTGCTCCTTGTCAAATCGTGGCTGCTGAATCCCACGGCGACACGGATCTTTAACGAGAACTTTGCCGAGAATAACGCCAGTATTTTTTCAAGCAAGAACGAAGCGAACAATAACGGTGGCTTGCTGGGCGGTCTGTTTGGCAGCGGCAGTTCAGCTTCCGGTGTGGCCAACTCCCCTCCCCGTAGTAGCAACCCCGGGCAAAGCTGGCCCTATTATCAAACGGACAATGCGAGCTACAGTTCGGGCAACGGCGTTTTCAGTAACGGAAGCTACCAGCGGACCACCACTCCCGGACTGATCAGCGATCCGGCGGTGGGTCGCATGGATACTACCGGGCGGCAACTGGTTGTGTTGCCGCGCTGGTTCATGTGGCCAGTGCTGTTTCTGGGCGCCATCTTTTTCCTGTACGGCGTGTCGTTGCGCTGAATCGCCAGGGTAATACAACGTACGCCGCCAGGTATTTTTACCTGTTTGGTTTCTTTCCCCGCGGTGCGTCTTTAGAATTACCGTCAGTATGCCCGCGCGGATGGTTCCAAAAACTTTCCACGAATATGAAAATTCCCTGCCGCGCGATTTGATTTCACGCATCTAACCTCCTGACAGCGATGGCGTCCAGCGACGCTCAACTGACCGCTGACATTCGAGCTGCAATCGGCGGCGATACGGAAGTATGGCAAAGGTTACTGGAGACTTACCGTCCCGCCTTTGAACGCTGGGCCGAGTCGTTTTCACACGATTCCGAATTGAGCCAGGCTGATCTGGTTCAGGAAGCGTGGTTGAGAGTGTATCGGGGTCTGTCCGGGTTTCGCGGAGTCGAACAAACGGATGGCGTGCCGGCTGCGTTTTATGTGTGGCTCCGCACGACAGCCCGCAATGCCATGTTGGCGAAGTGGCGCGCCCGCAATGCCAACCGGCGGATCCCCGATGATCAAAAGACCAACGGCCAGTTTTCGTTGCTGGCTGATCCGAATACGCATACCCCCAGCTCCATTGTCGCGCACAACGAGGAACTATCGCATTTACACAATGCGATCAGTCAACTCGATGATCCCATGGATCGCCAGATCATTGGCATGGTCTTCGAGGACGGTTTGTCGCTGCGTAGCGTTTCGCGGTTGCTCGACATGGAATACACCACCCTAAGGCGGCGCTTTCACCGTTTACTGGGACAACTAGCAAGTGGCTTGACCTCTGACCAATGACCGGCACGGACAGGCCTCACACAAATAGTTTTCAAAGGAGTAATCATGGCTTCCGTCATCAAATTAACTGCAACCGACAATGACCTGGGCCTCGCAATCAACAACTCAACCGACACCATTGAGTACAGATATGTCGACGATGAAGACTACGACGATTGGTGGGACAACCAAACGCCATTTCCCCCGTACACGAAGTTGACTGTTCTCGAGGGTGTCACGGTTTGGATATTCAAATCGGCCTTTGGAATTTTGCCAGTCCTGATTGAACCGGCAGATTCCGAAGTCGCCCCTTACCCGCCCCAGAAGGGCTGTCTCTGCAATGGCGAATGGTGGACTTGCGATATTGGCAATCCGGTCAACTGTGCAGATCCAGATCCTTGTAATGGTACGAAAATCGTTGCTGACAAATAATAAAGCGCATTGTATCCAGACCACCTGGCACCATCGCCATGACCGATTCTGATCCCAATCCGGAATTTGAATCCGAGTCCGGAAGCAACGACAATCGCTCACAGGTTGATCAAATCGTCGAAGAGACGCTGGAGCGGATGCAGCGCGGGGAGGATGTCGATTTCGAGGAAGTCAATCGCGAGCATTCCGAGCTGCAACCCGAACTGTCGCAGCGTTTGCTGGCGTTGCAAAGGATCTTTGCACTGGTCGAAGACTCCTCGTCTGCGGCGGCCGGTCAAAGTCGCAC
>JBPCVB010000146.1:0-3544 GCA_051010855.1 Pirellulaceae bacterium
ACATCCAGCTTCGCGCGTCCGAGAAATTGGAGTCTTCGGCGTAAAATCGTGCGACGGGCAGCGTGTCCAGGCCAGGGCTCTGCCGAAACAGCTCCAGGTCCAGCAAGTCAGCGGGGATTTCCAGGAATGCGTACAGCTCTTGCTGGCGGACTTGCTCAGACAACGCGTAACGATCCTCATTCGTAATGTCGTCGCCTTTCCAAAGCTCGAGATGGTAACGCTGACCTTTGGAAATGGATCCAAAACTGTCTAGTCCATTCTCGTCGTCCTCACTTGCCTGCGTTTGGGATGCAGGGTTGCTTGTTTCCGTCCCCGGCTCATCGTCCGTCCCGTTGGCCTCGGCCTTGATGCCCAACTTGTGATTGATTTGCCGATTATGCGTTTCTGCCTGCAGCTTTAGCGGAGCAAACAACTGGTTGGTGTGGTCAATAACCACGATCCTGAGATCCTTGATCTCCCCCGTATTCGACAAGGCATCCATTGCGAGAATGCTGCCGAACATCAACAACGGCATCATCAGGATCGAAAACAGGAAGGCCTTGGTGCCGACCATGGCCCGGTATTCGCGACCGGCAATCGTGAAAATCTTTCTCATGTCGCCGCCATCTCCTCGGCCGCCGGTTTGGCGATCTCAATGAAGATGTCGTGCAACGACGGCTTGATGACCTCAAACCGGTGCAGTTCACCATGACGGCTGAGTTGTTCCAGCACGATCCCCGACTGGCTGTGATCTTCCACGATCAACTGGAATTCACGACCCTGGGTCTCGACCGCAGTAACTTGCCTGATTTCGGGAACTTGCAAATCGGGATCAGCAAAACGGACTCGCACGCGATTGGCGGGATAGTGTGCCTGAATCGTATCGATGGTTCCGTCCAGCACCTTGTGACCCTTGTGAATCATGAAAATCGTGTCGCACAGCTTTTCGGCCATTTCCATATCGTGCGTCGAGAAGATCACAGTGTTGCCGCGCTCCCGCAGCAACTTCACGGCTTCCCTTAATGCTTCCATATTCACCGGGTCCAGTCCGGTAAACGGCTCATCAAGTATCACCAGTTGGGGATTACCAGCCACCGCCGCAATGAACTGGACCTTCTGCGCCATGCCCTTTGAGAGCGTGTCGATGCGTTTATTGACCCAGTCGCTGGCCTCCAGTCGCGTCAGCCATTCCTGCAAGTGCTTCTGACAATCGTAATTACCCTTCAGCCGCGCATAGTAGGTTAACAACGAGCCTACGCGCATGCGTTTGTACAATCCGCGCTCTTCGGGCAAGTAACCCAGCCGATCATCGGCGGTCTTGCCATGTCGTTCACCGAGTACGGTGACCGATCCACTGTCGGGCTGGAAGATCCGCAGGATCATCCGCAGCGTTGTGGTCTTGCCACTGCCATTGGGCCCGATGAAGCCGTAAATCGAGCCGACAGGTACATTCAGATCCAGATTGTCAACGGCGACCTGTTTGGCAAAACGCTTGGTAACGCCGGCAAGTTCAATTGCGTTATTCATTCAGATGAGAGTGGTCGCACCAAGCCAAAATCGTGGTCCGCCGTGATATCAATGGTTCGTCTTATTTGACAAGTTCTTGAGAACAATATTTGCAATAGTGAGCGTCGGCATCGTGCCCCTCGGTCATGCAAAAATCGCATACCCGTGTCGTAACTTCCTTCTTGACCCGCGAACGAATAAACTCGGCTGACACAAAACCGGTCGGCACGATGATCAGACTGTAGCCAAGCAGTATCAGCAAGGCTGAAAACCCCCGGCCCAGTGTCGTCTGCGGAACCAAATCACCATAACCGACCGTCGTCATCGTGACGATGGCCCAATACATGGCCTGGGGGATCGACTTAAAGGTCTCGACACGGCTCCCGGGACCTTCCAGCTCATACATCACGGCGCCGGCGATCGTTACGGCGATCAGCACCACGGTGAGGAACACCACGATCTTGCCCCGTGCCTTCCAAATCGCATCGCTTAGTTCGTTGGCCTCGGATAACAGCCAAACCAACTTGAGGATGCGGAACACGCGCAACAGGCGGATGGCCCGCAAAACGACCATGGAAGACCCGGCCCCGGACACAGCAGCGACGTATGTGGGCAAGATGGCCAGTAAGTCAATTATGCCAAAAAAGCTGAAAATATACCGGCCGGGCCGGCGAACAGCGATAATGCGGGCGAAGTATTCCAGGGTAAACAGAACGGTGACCACCCACTCCACGTAATAAAAAAACTGCGAATATTGGTTGGCTTCCCCGCCTTTCAGAAAGACGGTTTCCAGACAAATCGCCAGCACGCTGGCCAGGATCAGAAATAGCAAAACCACGTCGAACAACTTGCCCGCTCGCGTGTCTGCTTCGAAAATGATCTGATACAACCGGCGCTGCCACGGAGCATGGAACGGGTCGGAAAGCGGGTTGGAGTTCATGCAGTCAACGCAGGCTGAATTCGGGATACAGGCATCAAGTTTCGCGAAAGCGACGCATCGAATCAACCTCGGCTTTCGCTGCCACACATATTCGGGCCATATCGGAGTTCCTTAGTTGGCAATCGAGTTTATTTGCAGCCAGTGCAGCAGCGAACTGAAAGTCCGCGATGAGGACCGTGGAAAAAAAGCGCGCTGTCCGCGTTGCGGCATGATCCACGAAGTTCCAGGAGGGGATACGGCCAGCGCTGACTACGTCGCGGTCGAAGACGAGCCACAGCCTGACCAGGCCGGCCAGACTGACCCTGCCGAACAGGAAACCGTTTACCGCGATCCCGAAGCCGAGAAACGATTCCGTATCGATGACCGAGCGGGTCGCTGGTCCATGAAAACGCCCGACGGCCGGGTTTATGGTCCGGTACATCGCAGCGAACTGGACGAGTGGGCTGCCCAGGGACGCATCTCGGCCCAGTGTCTGGTGCAACTGGATGGTCAATCGCATTGGCAGTCGGCGCTGATGCTTTACCCGCAACTGGCCGACGTGCGGGTACGTCGCCGACGTGAATCGTCTGTGCATTCCCGTTCCCGTTCCCGTTCGCGCTCGCATTCGCGTTCGCATTCCCATTCCCATTCCCATTCCCATTCGCATTCGCGTTCGCGTTCCCGCCAGGACCATTTAGGCACGGAACGTCGAAGTCACCGTCAACCGCGGCCCAACAGTGGCGTTACTGTGCTGGTGCTTGCGATCGTCGGAATCTTCTTCATTATGTTTCCCGTGTTTTCACTGATGGCCTGGGTACTGGGCGCATCCGAACGCCGTTCGATCGAAGCAGGAGAGTCGTTGCCGAACGGTCGCTGGGTGCTGGACCTCGGCTACTATCTGGGCATTGTGCTGACCATTATTGGTGTGGTGATCATTCTCGGTTGTTACGCAATCCTTCCGTTTTAGGACGAACAGGTGCAGCCATGCCACCGCTGGGATGTCACATGTCAATCGCCGGGGGCTATTACAAGGCGGTGGAAGCGGCGGCTGCGGTGGGATGCGATTGCGTCCAGGTCTTCACAAAGAACAACAATCAGTGGCGAGCCAAGGCGATTACCGATGAGGATGTCGAGCAATTC
>JBPCVB010000147.1:0-2544 GCA_051010855.1 Pirellulaceae bacterium
GTGTGGGAGACGGTTGACCGATCTTCACGTAATCCAGGCCCACATCGTGCAGCGTTTTCAGTCTGTCGTAGACCTTGGGGATATTCTCGAAGACCCGCATACCCTCTTGCACATCCATCTCCAGTACGTCGGCAATGGAGAAGTCCTTGAACTTGACTTGCAGTGTTTCCCGATCGAACCGATGCCCCTCGCAAACCGGACAGGTCACCCAGACGTCGGCCAGGAAATCCATTTCCAGTTTGTTGGCACCGTTACCTTCGCAGGCTTCGCAACGACCCGCTTTCACATTGAAGCTGAATCGACCGGGAGCAAAACCGCGACGTTTGGCTTCGGGCAATTGCGAATACAATTTGCGAATCTCGTCAAACACCTTGATATAGGTGCCGGGATTGGAGCGTGGTGTGCGACCGATCGGCGATTGATCGATGGCAATCAGCTTGTCCAGCAAATCGACGCCATCGATGGAATCGTGATCGCCGGGTTCGCCGATGCCTCGATTCAGATCTTCGAACAGCGATTCGCGAAGGATGTCGTTAACCAGAGAGCTTTTGCCGCTGCCGGAAACACCGGTAACACAAATGAATGTGCCCAGCGGAAACGATGCATCGATGTTCTTCAGGTTGTTTTGGCGAGCGCCGACAATCGTCAATTGACGTTCCGGATTGACAGATCGCCGTTTATTCGGAATCTCGATCGACAGCTGGCCGGCGAGAAACTGGCCCGTTACGCTCTCTTTGGATTTGGCGACTTTTGCCGGTGGCCCCTCGGCCACCACATGTCCGCCGCGTACGCCCGGGCCGGGCCCAAAGTCAATCATGTGATCGGCCGCGCGCATCGTGTCTTCATCATGTTCGACGACCAGCACCGTGTTGCCCTGGTCACGCAGGTGATGCAGCGTGTCGATCAGCCGTTCGTTATCGCGAGCGTGCAGGCCGATGGATGGTTCGTCCAAAATATACAGCACGCCGACCAGGCCGGAACCGATTTGGCTGGCCAGACGAATTCGTTGCGATTCGCCGCCGGACAAAGTCGGCGCGGTTCGGTCGAGTGTCAGGTATTCCAGTCCCACATTTAACAGAAAGCCCAGTCGATTTCGTATTTCCTTCAAGGCGTCCGTGGCGATCATCTTGCCGGTGTCATCGAGCACGAGGCCGGAAAAGAATTCCCGCGCGTCGCTGATGGCCATGTCGCAAATTTCAGGCAGGGAGTGCGTTGGCGAGTCGCCGAAGCGTTTGCTGGACGATTCGATTTTGATATTTCGTGCTTGTCGATTGAGCCGTTCGCCTTCGCAAGCCCCGCAGAGGATCGTATTCATGTACGATTCCAGTTGGCGACGTTTGGGTGCACTTTTGGCGTTGCGATAGCGACCGTTCAGTTCCGGCACGATCCCTTCGAATTTGCCACCGTACTTCATCGGCGACTGTCCGCCACGCCACGTGAACGTGATGTGCATCTCTCCGGTGCCGTACAACAACACGTCCTGCAAACTCTTGTCGAGGTCTTGCCAGGGTGACTCCAGCAGCGTGTGTTCGGGCAATTCCCTTTTGCGTTCAATCGTATCTGCCAGTCCCTGATAGATGTGACGTCGCCAGCGGCCCAGATCGGTCCACTTGCCGAGGATTTCGATGCAACCCTTCTTAAAAGACTTCGATGGATCGGGAATCAACAAACCTGGATCAAACGAATACAGGTGTCCCAGACCACCGCATTCCTGACACATGCCCTGCGGACTGTTGAAGCTGAACAGCTGCGGTGATGGCGGTTGAAAACTGATTCCGCAGGGTGAGCAGGCGTAGTCGATGGAAAAGATGCGATCGTCACCGGTTGTCTTGCTGCTTTTTTTGCTCGCCGCCGTTGTCTTCTTTTCAGCTTCAGGCACTTAATTATCTGTGGAGACGACCAGATTCCCGTCGCCGATTCGCAGCGCTGCCTCGACGGCTTCACTGAGACGTCCGCGAATCGACGGTCCGACCTTCAACCGATCAATGACAACCTCGATTTCGTGACGCATTTGCCGGTCAAGATTAATTTCGCTGCCCAGCGACAGGATCTCGCCATCCACTCGCACGCGAATGTAGCCCTGTTTTAGCAAGTCATTAAACAGATCCTTGTGCTCGCCCTTTTGGCCACGAATGATCGGAGCCAACACGGCGAACGATGTACCCTTTTCCATCTTCAGGATCGTGCCGATGATCTGGTCCACGGTTTGGGCGGTGATCTCGTTGCCGCAACGCGGGCAGTATCCCTTGCCAACTCGCGCGAACAACACACGCAAGTAGTCATAAATTTCAGTGATGGTTCCGACGGTGCTGCGTGGATTCTTGCCGGAGCTTTTTTGCGAGATCGAAATCGATGGGCTGAGGCCGGAGATCAAGTCGACATCCGGCTTGGGCATTTGGCCAAGGAACTGTCGGGCAAAGCTGGAAAGGCTTTCCACGTACCGTCTCTGGCCTTCGGCGTAGACGGTGTCAAAGGCCAGGGAGCTTTTGCCACTGCCCGATACGCCGGTCAGGCAAATCAATTGGTTGCGGGGCAGAACAAGGT
>JBPCVB010000148.1:0-2943 GCA_051010855.1 Pirellulaceae bacterium
TTGGTGTACTGCCGCTGAAAAAACTGACGGATTCCCCTGAATACGACTATTTTGCCGAGGGGCTGGCAGAAGAACTCAGTGCCGAACTGACGCGATTTCAGGGACTGGACGCACTCGCCTACTGGACGACCTCCCAACTGAAATCCGAATCGCTTGATTTACGCGCGGCAGGACGGGAACTGGCGGCCGATTTTTTTGTGTGTGGCAGCCTCGCCCGCTCACGTGATCGCGTCCGCATCAGCATCGAATGTATCCAGGTGGAAACAGGCGACCAGATCTGGGCAGAGCGGTTTGACCGGAATCTGACATCCGCTGCATTGTTTGACATTCAGGATGAGATTGTGCGACAGGTCGTTGCCTGCATCGGCGATGATTACGGCAGCATCTCCCAGTCCATGTTCCGGGCGTCACGAGGCAAACAGGTTGACGAACTATCGGCCTACGAGGCCATTCTGGCCAGCCACTACTATGTGCGGCGACTGGACAAGACTTCGTTTGACCGGACACGGGCTGCCCTGGAACACGCGGTTAAGATCGAGCCATCCTATGCCCTGGCGTGGGCCATGCTGAGCGCGTTGTATTGCGACATTCACGCCTATCGCCTGAGCGAACTGGATGAACCACTGGCCCGGGGACAGGAGTGCGCGCGCCGCGCCATGGCGCTGGACGGCGATTGTCAGCACTCGCATTACGCCTCGGCGTATTTAGGTGTGTTGACCGCTGATCGCCCGCGGATTGTGGCGGCCTGCAACAATTTGATCCAGTTGAATCCCAACGCCGCCTATATGGTCGGATCGGCAGCGATCTTTTTGGCCATGGCAGGGCGACTCGAAGAGGCCGTGCCGCTGCTGGAATACAGCCTCGAATTGAACCCCAATCCCCCGGGCTGGTTTCACCTGGTGCCGTGGCTCCACGCCTTTTCCCGGGACGATTACGAATCAGCATTGGCAGCCGTCGGCAAGTTCCACATGCCCACTTTTTTTTGGGATCCGTTGTTGCGCGCAGCCACACTCGGTCGTCTGGGGAACCCGGAAGCTGCGCGGTTAGCGTTACAGGAGATTCTCCAACTACAACCAGATTTTGCGGTGCGGCCGGAATTCTACGTTGGCTGTTTCGTGCTCGACGATCGACAACGCGACAAGATACTCGACGGGCTGCGAATCGCTGGTCTGGACGGTTGAGATCTGCGTTTCAATTCAGTCCGGAACGAAGTGTGTTGGCAACCGGCGTGTCGCTGGTCCAAGACAGCCTTGCACAGCCCGCCGCCACCCGTAACACGCCGCTTGAACAGACGCTACGCACAACGTGGCGATGAGGCATTGGCAATCGCTACAAACGGATTGGTTTCAGCGATCCGTATTACCTATAGCTATGCCGTTTGCAAAATCGGCATAGATTCACATATGTCCCTCGTGAATCGCATACCTGGCGCGTGTTTCCTCGAACATTCGAACCGACCGGATTGATGCGAACCGGCGTAACAACCGGTCACCTGAGTAGTTTCTGCACAAACAGGCGGGTGGGGATCGATACCGAAATAACACGTTGCCGGTCACGGATAGACGCCCTCAGCAAACGGAATCCACATGCTTCGCCGTATCTACTTGCCTCTGTTTCTTGCAGCCACGATGGCCCTGATTTGGACGAGTGACGCCCAGGCCCAATCGCACGGCAGGTATCCCGCTGTGCAAACTGCCAATACGTGCCAGAATTGCGGCCAACAACAACACCGCCGCGCTCACCCGCGAGGCCGGGGTTTGTTCCACAAGTTATTCTACGCCACACCCGATTTCACCCACGACGTGGAACGTGATGGAAGCTGGCGTTTTACGCCGCAGCCTTACGATCGTGCACTGTATCCCAAGTACATTGGTGGCTTTCACGCCAGCCAGATTCAAAACGCCGGTGTCCCGCACGGAGACATCGGTTTTCGCGGCAATGGGGTATACTGGACGCCCTGGTAGGCAATTCAAAAGTTGGCGGCCGGCGAGGTTTTCCCTTTGCTAAAGGGGGGTCAGGGGGGTTCCCCGACCACCTGACGTTTCTCCGAGTCGCAATTCGAAACAACAAAAACTCCGGATCGTGAGTCTAACTTGCGAGCCGGATTTTTTTGTTGAAGTACAAGCACGAAGCGCCGCAAGTGAATAAGCCACGCCGAAATACACTCGCAGGCGCTTCGTGCTTGTATTGGCAACGGCAATGATCAACAGCAGTTAAAAATCAAAATCCCCCCCGAAATCACCCCAACCAAAGTCCCCGCCTCCAAAATCTCCGCACCCCAAATCTCCGCCTCCAAAGTCACCACCCCCAAAGTCGCCTCCGCCGAAATCGGCGCCTCCACCCCAGTCGCCGCCGCCGAAATCGCCGCCACCCCCAAAGTCACCTCCACCCCATTCGTTGCCGCCGCCCCATCCCTGGTTGCCGTAATCGTAGGAGTCAAAACCGCCGCCATCGACGTTACCCATGTCGACAGGAGGCATTTCGCCCACACCGGGATCGACTCCCGGGTCGACGCCGGGTTGCATGCCCGGGTCGACGCCTCCGCCAAAGTCTCCACCGAAATCAAAGTCGGCTCCTCCCGCATCCTGCAGGTCACCGATGTCCAGGTCCTCAGCTTCCATTGAGAAATCGCCGAGGTCTGCATTGTCGGCGACATCGCCCAGGTCGACTTCACCCTGATCACCAAGATCAGCACCGTCGAGATCGTTCAGATCGACATTCTGCTCGAGGTCATCAATGCCGACTTCGTCCATTTTGCTGATGTCCTGGTCGTTGACGTCCATGGTATTGCCGATTTCACCAACGTCTTCTTGCAGATCCTTCCAGTCCTCATCGGAAACGTCATCCTTCAGGTTATCGCGAATCTGGTCCCACTCGTCAGCGGGCAAATTGACTGCCTCTTTCCAGTCTTCGTCGGTGACGTCCTTGAGATCGTCCCAGGAC
>JBPCVB010000149.1:0-9838 GCA_051010855.1 Pirellulaceae bacterium
CAACAGTTCCAATCGGCACATTCGTCACACCGACCGGACAATCCGGTCGGTGTTTTTTTGCGCTGCCAAGGCGACGGCATCCTACGCTTTGGACACACCCGCCCATCCGTTTCCTCTTGTCTCTCCGAGTGATCTCATGACGATGCCCTCGAAATCACGACCGCCTGAAACCAATTCTCACAAAAAGCTGACCGCCACGCAAAAGGTGGCCGCCACGGCCGGCGCCCTGGCTTGCATGGCTCCGGCAACGACCGAGTCCGATGTCGTCTACGTCAACGACCGGCCAGTGACTGCCACGGTCTTCGACGGCCAGGGTTCCACGGCCAACTGGGACGTTGACGGCGCCAACGGCGCCGATTTCCAGCTGTGGGTGCGGTCCTTCATGATCACATCCAGCTCGTACATTTCCAGCAACAATTTTTTCCGTTCTTCCTTCACCTCCGGCGCGGTGAATTTTGCCAGCCAGTCGTATGGCAGTGTTCAGCTAAATGGACGGGGGCTGGTGGGCAATGGTGCCAACGGGGTTAATGCCCTGAACCAAAGTTTCATCGTTGGCCCTACATTAGCCAGTTACGCATGGGGCTCTACCAGCGTCAAATATCGGTCAGCTTTGCAATACAACCGGTTTTTTACCAGCTCTCCCGGGTTCACTACTTCTACGACTAATGCCACTATCGCCGGCAATTTGTCGAACTTCAGCCCCGGGACAAACATGCTGGGCTTCCGTTTCGATATCAACGGCAGCACGCATTATGGATGGGCTGAAGTCGACATCACCAACAACAACACCGAATTAACGATCACCCGTTGGGCGTACGAATCGGACGCGGACACGGCCATACATGTGGGCGCAATTCCCGAGCCCGGTTCGCTGGGACTGCTGGGTCTGGGCGCAGCGGGTTTGCTGGCGTTTCGTCGGCGGCGGAAAAACGGAGAGTAAGATCGGCGGCTGGAAGCCACCGTTACGTTCAGGATGCCGAGGCGGCTGAGGCGGCGCTGTCGGTTTTTCCGACACTGCCCGTGTCACCACACAACCGCACGCCGATACCCAATGATTCCGCCATGGCGGCCTTGGTCTCCAGTGACCGGTTGGCCATCTCAGCCGTCTCGCAATAGTAGACCTGGATGTGGTTGGCCTTGTGCCTGGCCATCATCTGGTCACGAGTCACACCATGCGTTACGGCGTGCATGATTGGCCACTGGGGCGTAGTCGCTTGCCAGCGGCGTTCTGTTTCTTCCCGCGGCAACTCGACCACAGAGCCACGTCCAATATCCATCCACAATGCGTCGTCCTCGACATAGATACGCGACCAGACAATCTCACCCGGTTTGGAAATGCCGCGTAGCGTACTGCCGCCGTTGGGAAAGTACATGGCTGGCTGTCGATGTCCGTCAGCACCAGCCCAGCCGTCAATGAAGTGCGCCGGAGGTGCTGCGCCGCTGATCAAAAAGACCCATACATATTCACTGGTCGTTCCTGTGGGATCTGGATCGCCCCAACGCAAGTCGTGCAACGTTGATTCGACGGGCTGCCCAATTGCTGTTTGAACTCGATAAGTGATCAGGCCGTCCAGCCCGGCGCATTCATCGACTTCGTTGAAGTGCACTACCGGCTGACCTTCAAACAGTACACGCGAGCCGTCACGGCTGGTCACGGGCGGCCGATCCGCATTGTTCAAGGTCCCTTCGACCAGATCACTGGCCGGCATCAGGTCCTTGAGTCCTTGCTGGTACTGGATACCGATCAAGTCGCAGCCAAAGTCGTCGGCGATGCGTACGGCGGCAACATACGTCTGGCATTGCCGGCGAATCTGCTCATCGGTCAAATGCTCGGCGTGTTGCGGGCCCGTGTGAAAAGTCATGCCCTTGTTCTCGATCCATTCACGGACTTCGTCCGCTTCGGACTCTGGCACTTGCAGCGATTCGTAATACAACGCCGACTGACTGAGCCGTTCCTTGAACACACCCGTTCGATTGAGCAGGTGATCGGGAATGATGGCGTTGAACATGCCCATGCAGCCTTCATCGAACACACCCATGATCGCTTTTTCCCTGATCAGCTGTTCTGCGAGCTGTCGACCAAGCTGTTGCGATTTTGAGTCGCCAGATGCGAATTCACGCACGTGGGAAATGTCGTGCGTGCAACTGCCGGTGCGGAGCCATTCGTCCAGACGTGTCGTGAAATACTCGTCGCAAAAGTCTTCACTCCACAGGGTCGAGTAAGTAATTCCCGCCTTGGTCAGTGAACCGTTTAGATTCAGCATTCCCACCAGACCCGGCCATTGCCCGGACCAATTGGCGACGGTAAGGATTGGACCCTGATGGGTCGTCAGGCCGGCAAGCACATGATGCGAATACTGCCAAACGGCTTCGGCGACGATCAGCGGAGCATCCGGCGGAATGTTCTTGAACACTTCCATGCCCTCGCGCTGGCTGGCAATAAATCCGTGTTTTTGTTGAGGCTTGAACGGGTGAGCCCGTTGCAGCTCATGGCCGCAATGGTGAATGGCGGCACCGAGAGCCTCCTCCATCGCCTGTTGTGCTGGCCAGCAAACCTGGTTGGCCGACAACCGCAAATCACCGCTGGATACCAGGTAAACCTTGCCGGATAAGTTGGCCACGACGTTCTCCCTTGCCACTAACACTTTTTGAGATCGCCGTTACTATATCGCGCGGATTGTTGGCCTGCCATGATCCACGGGGGCGCGCGAACCATGTGACGTAACAATAAATTACCAGCTCAACAATCGGCCAAACGGTCTGATCGTGGCGACCGCCTGACCCTGGGCAAATCCTCCCAGCAAAGGTCGGTGAAACATCGGTTTGGCCAGAATTGAATAGCCCAATCGTGGATAGCGGTAAAAAAATCCCGCACCTCGCCGGCAACTGCGCAAGTCCTGCCAAATCGGCTTGAGTCCCTGCCGAAATCTCTGCAACGCAGATTCACCAGTTGCCAAATTGTGTTCAATGGCCTGCGCAGCAACCTGCCCACTGGCGATTGCATTGTGAATTCCCTCCGCCAACATGGGTTCGCAAAAGCCGGCCGCATCACCCACCAGAAAAACCCGCTCCGAGGTTGGTTGATAATTCCAGCCACCAATACCTACCCGGTGCCCGATCGTTTGCGTCATTTGACTGCCGGGAAATTTTTGGTCGACGTAATCCTTTAATAGCCGCCTTAGCGCTTTGCCGGATGAAGCACGCAAGGCGGCCACACCCACATTCCAGTGCTCCGCTTTGGGGAACGCCCATCCGTATCCGTGGGGGACGACATGAAAATCAAAGTCCATGTCATTTGATTTCAGTGGCTCTCGAGGTATCTGGCACTCAATGGCCAGGGCCTGCCGATCGGGATGGAACTGATCACTTAATTTGCGAACCCGGCTGTCAGCTCCGTCTGCGCCGATAAGGAAGCGGCTTCGCCACGGCCCGGCATCGGTGTCGATCACCACACCATCGCTGCTTTCCGTAACGTCCATCAGACGGCCGATCGTCCTGAATTCTGCCCCGGCGTCTCGAGTTTCTTGCAGACAATATGCGTCGAATTCTTCGCGAACTACCATTGCGCAAATGTCCGAAGGAGCTGAAAGGATTGCCGGCCTTTCGTTTCGCAGTGAAATCCGCATTCTGTTACATACTTGTTGAACCACCGGCGAAACGGAATAACGCAGAGCTCGTAACGTCTTGATCGTCAGGCCGCCGCCGCAAGCCTTGGCTCTGGGAAACTGGTGTCGATCCAGCAACAACACCGACCTGCCGCGTCGGCCAAGATCCCACGCAGCACCACAACCAGCTGGTCCGGCACCCACAATGATTACATCATAGTCAGTCATTAGCACATGGCGACTGCCGGTTTGGCAGGGCAGTTTCGATTAACCTGCGATTTGCGGAAAGCCCACCACGTAGTTCTTGCCGTATACCTTCGCGCATTTTGGGCAAGTCGTGTAGAAGAAGAAACACTTTTTGATTTGCTTGCCCTTCGATTCTACGAAGCCAGTTAGTTCCTTGCTCCATCGGCCCATGTTTTGAAACCCGCCCTCGAACACTTTGGCAAGGAAAGTACCGGATAGTTTTACCATTTCCACGTCCGGCAACTCTTTGGTTACGGCAAAATACAGTTCGCCTCGCCACGGAGACAGGTCCGACGACAGCATCAGGTATTCATCTTCTGGCGCGGCACCAGCCTCCTCGATTTTGGCAAACGTGTTCGTAATCACGGACTTCATGTTTAGCGGGATGTGCAGGAAATTTCGCGTCGTCGCGCGAACAAACAACCGATCCCTGAATTCGAATTCCTCACCATCCCAACCGGTCGGATCAAAACGCGGGCAGCAGTCCGTTTCCGACAGATCCATGTTGAAAGGGGGCAGTTTGCTGTGAGCCATCTTCTTTCTCTTGGATGGGTGTGAGTTATGTACACGCGGCTTGCGAACCGACGGCGAGGAACAGTGGACACACGCCCAGGCATCAACAGTTTTGCACAAGACTCACTGAGTCGCAGTGGATCGTAGCAGTGGATCGTAGCACTGGGGCATCGAGCCATGCCCCTGTGAACCGATTTTGGCAAAGTTTATGCCACGATTCCTCAAAATGCTGCTCGTGTTGGTTGAGCCGCTTTGTCAAATGCCTGCGGCGTCAACGGCAACCGGACGTGCCAATACGCACAACGCGTCCCCTCTGACTATTGCCTGATTTGCTAAAGCCAAGAATGACATACCCGGGACCTGATCCAACAAACCCTCCTTTGGGGCACGGGGTTTGCTTCATGATGCTTTTCGGTCCCGGACCTGAACAAAGCCCGCCCCCTTATGCCCAAAACGACGCTTGCCAACTCGGATCAGACTGGTTTTGACTCGGAAAGTGCGTTTCGAATCAAGGGGCTGACCAAGGTCTATCGCATGGGTGAAGTCGATGTGCATGCCTTGCGTGGCATCGACCTGGAATTGTATCCGGGAGAATTCATTGTGATCCTCGGGCCATCCGGCAGTGGCAAGTCAACGTTGTTGAATATTATTGGCGGGCTTGATGTGCCCACAGCCGGCAATGTGACCTATCGCGATCACAATCTGACGTCGGCTGACGAAGCGGAACTGACCGAGTTCCGTCGCGAACATATCGGTTTCGTCTTCCAGTTTTACAACCTGGTAGCCGGCCTGACCGCCAGCGACAACGTGGCGCTGGTGACCGATATCGCCGCCAACCCGCTGCGACCTGACGAGGCGTTGAGTATGGTCGACCTGTTTGATCGAAAGGACCACTTTCCCGCGCAGCTCTCCGGCGGCGAACAGCAACGCGTGGCAATTGCCCGAGCTATCGGCAAACGTCCCGATGTCTTGCTATGTGACGAACCTACCGGCGCACTCGATGTAAAAACCGGAATCGTTGTGCTGGATGCGATCGCGCGCATTAACCGTGAACTGGGCACGCTCGTGGTCGTAATTACGCATAACACTTCGATCGGCGATATGGCGGATCGCGTAATCTATCTGTCGGACGGACGGGTCGCGGAAATCAAATGCAACAAGGAAAAGAAACCGGCGTCTGAACTTTTTTGGTAACCACCCGGAAGGGCCATGAAACCGCTCAACCGATTGTTGATTTCCGATGTGAAACGAATGTGGCGGCAATCGCTGGCCATCAGTGTCTTGTTGGCCTGTGGTGTTGCGACCTTTGTCATGGCGGCCAGTACCATGCAGTCGCTGGAGAAAAGCCAGACGCAGTATTACGACAGCCAGCATTTTGGTGATGTTTTTGTGCACTTGACCCGTGCGCCCAACGATCTGGCCGCCCGTCTGGCGGACATTCCCGGAGTTGGACGCGTGCAAACACGGGTTGTGCGGGAAGTCATTTTGGACATGCCCGACATGATCGAGCCTGCGACTTGCCGCCTGGTTTCGATTGGCAATGATCCGGCAACGGAATTGAACGGGGTCCTGCTGCGACGCGGCCGTTTGCCGGATCCGGGTGCTCGCCTGGAAGTTATTGCCAGTAGTTCGTTTGCCGAAGCGCATGAATTGAGGCCGGGTGACAAGCTGGATGTCATCATGGCCGGCCGCAAGGCGCGGTTGCACATCGTGGGCATCGGCATGTCACCCGAGTTCATTTATGCCGTGCAACCGGGACTGTTACTGACTGACAATCGGCGGTTTGGCGTCCTCTGGATGCCGCGAAGACAAATGGAAGCGGCGTTCAATATGGAAGGAGCCTTTAACGATGCTGTGCTGGAACTGCGGCCTCACGCATCTATCGAAAATGTGATCTTTCATGTCGATGGGCTAACCAAACCATGGGGTGGTATCGGCGCCTACGATCGTTCCGACCAGGAATCGCATCACCGGGTTGATGACGAAATGCATCAGCTCCGCAATACCGCCTGGGTAACGCCCTCGATCTTCCTGTTGGTGTCGGCGTTTCTTTTCAACATCGTGTTGTCACGTATGGTGCAGCACCAAAAGGAACAAATCGCCACCTTGCGTGCCTTTGGCTACCGTCCTCGGGAAATTGGCATGTACTATGTCCGGTTCGTCATGGTGTTTGTAACAGTCGGCTCCCTGTCAGGTTGTGTGGCCGGTTACTGGTTGTCGCGGTGGCTGACCGATTTGTACATCCTGTTTTTTCGGTTCCCGGTGCTTTCGTATGAGTTTGCGGAACGCGAAGCGATGCTGGCAGTACTGATAGGTGTTTTGGCCGCGGCAGCCGGCAGCTTTCTGGCCATTCGCCGCGCCACGCGTCTGCCGCCGGCAGTGGCCATGCGTCCCGAGCCACCGCCAGACTCGCGTCACTCATTGATCGAACGCCTCGGAATCAAGCGTTTCTTTTCGCCCGTGTCGCGGATGATTCTGTGGCGACTGGATACCAACCGGCGTGTCACGGCGTTGTCGATAATTGGGATGGCGCTGGGTCTGGCCGTATTGGTACTTGGCACGTTTATGGAGGACACAATCGACTATTTGATCGAAGTGCAATTTCACCAGTCGCAACGGCAGGATGTAATGCTGACTTTTTACGAGCCCTGCTCAGCAGACGCCTTGCATGACGCGGAAAACCTGCCCGGCGTGATTCGAGCAGAACCGTTTCGCAATGTCGCGGTGCGTCTGCACAGCGGCCCGCGACAGTATCGTGTCGGGCTGATGGCCCTGGAGCAAGACCCGCAATTGTTCAGAGTCCTCGACGATAAACTGAAGCCCGTATCCCTGCCCCCGCAAGGCGGACTGACTGTCTCCAGGAAACTGGCGGAGATTCTCGACGTCTCCATCGGCGACGAACTGACGGTGGAATTGCTGGAAGGCTCGCAGGACCGTTATCGGCTGCCGGTAGCGGCCGTGTTTCCTGACTACACCAACCCGGGCGTTTATCTCAATCGCCAGGAGTTGCACCGACTGTTGCAGGAGGGTGAGCGATTGTCCGGTGCTTTTCTGTCTGTGGATTCGGCCCGGATCAATGACTTGTATACGCAAGTCAAGCAGATTCCCGCGGTGGCTGGCGTGCTCGACAACAACGCAGCCATGAACAATTATCGTGATGCCATCGAGGACACCACGACGGGAATGCGCATGATCAATGCCATCTTTGCATCGATCATCGCCTTTGGCGTTATTTACAACTGTGCGCTAATCACGCTGGCGGAACGTAGCGTGGATCTCGCCACGCTTCGCGTCATGGGTTTTCGACGTCGCGAAGTATCCTGGATTCTACTGGGTGAACTGGCAATTATTACGTTGGTGGCTATTCCTGTCGGGCTGCCCATCGGCTATCTGTTTGCCTGGTTCGCCACCCTGGCCCTGGACACGGAAACGCACCGGTTTCCGCTGGTAGTGCAACGAGCCACATTCGCCTATGCCACCACCGTTATTCTGCTGGCGGCCCTGGTTTCGGCATTGTATGTGCGACGAAAACTGGATCGGCTCGACTTGATCGCTGTATTGAAGGTGAAAGAGTGATGAAACAAGTACTGAACAAACTGCCGTGGATTGTAGCCGGGCTGGTGCTGGTTGCGCTGCTGGTCTACGGATACTGGCCACGGGCAGTCGAAGTGGATCTGGTCACGGTATCGCGGGGGATACTGGAGGTCACGGTCAATGACGATGGCGAAACACGCATTCGGGAAAAGTACATTGTGTCCGCACCTGTTGCCGGGAAACTGTTGCGAGTGCAACGGCATGCAGGTGACGCTGTGCAGCAGGGCCAGACTGAACTGGCCCGCATCCAGCCGGGTGACCCGTCGCTGCTGGATGCCAGAACCCGCGCCGAATATGACGCTCGTATGCGCGCGGCAGAATCAGCCGTGGAACAGGCGAACGCCACACTGGAACACGCTCGCGAAGTACTTGCGCTGGCCCAGGATGAATTCGCACGTGCAGACAGCCTGATTGGCACGAACGCCATTTCCCAGGCTGAATATGACGCTGCCGAACATCTCGTACGGATCGCCATCGCTGATGTGAAGTCAGCCGAATTTGCCGTCAAGGTCGCCCAGTTCGACCTGGAATCCGCGCAGGCCGTGGTATCGCGTTACGACGTCGACGCTCCCCAGCCAACGGAGTCACTGGTGTTAATGGTCTCGCCCATCGATGGCCACGTGTTAAGAGTGTTTCAGGAAGATGCCGCGGTCGTTGCTCCGGGCGCCCCCATTCTGGAACTGGGCAATCCCCAGGACCTCGAAATCGAAATTGATGTGTTATCCACTGATGCCGTGCGAATTGAGCCAGGTGACATGATTTACGTGGATCAGTGGGGCGGTGAGGAACCGCTTGCTGCGCGGGTTCGGCTGGTGGAACCATCTGCATTCCTGAAAGTTTCCGCTCTGGGCGTCGAGGAAAAACGGGTCAATGTGATCGCCGATTTTGTGGAACCGTGGACGTGTCGCAAATCACTGGGCGACGGATTTCGCGTGGAGGCGCGCATCGTGGTCGACAAGACAGCTGAGGATTCGATCAAGGTGCCGGCCGGCGCGCTGTTTCGCGAGCGTGAACAATGGTTTGTGTATCGCGTCATCGGAGGCGTGGCGCGTCTGCAGGCGGTGACGACAGGAAAATCCAATGGAATGGAAACTGAAATCACGGCCGGACTTGCCGACGACGATACCGTCGTGTTGCACCCGGGTAGCAAGGTTCGCGATGGAGTCCGGGTGAAACAGTTCCAGTAGCCTGCCGCGCCCGGTTCTGCGGCCCGGGTCCGTAAACGAACACAGTCCATGTGCCATTCCGTTTACGAGGTGAGCCCCGACGCACAGTCGGGCTATGCAACCTTCACTATTGACGGGATTTTTGTTTGGCATCCCGATTGCAACTTGCTGAGTGGGCGGACCAAAACTGCGGAACATGTGTCCAGCTTGCCAACAAACCTTGCCAAAGGAGAGCATCATGCCAGGTACCCAACTTTCCGCCATTGATACGACGGTTCAAAAAACGCGTCAATGGATCAACGAGATTATGTCAGAGCTGGATTGGGACGATCCGGACAAGGCCTATGCAGCGTTGCGGATTGTGCTGCAGGCCTTGCGTGACCGGTTGTCGGTCGATGAGGCGACCGATCTCGCGTCACAATTGCCGACCCTGATCCGAGGTATATACTTCGAAAGCTGGAAGCCGCGATCCGTGCCCGTGCGGCAACACAGTCTTACGGAATTCCTGGCTCCGGTCGCACAACGTTTTTCCGGGGAGCCGAGCATGGATTCGGAAAGGATTTGCCGCAGTGTGATGAAAGTGCTGGCCAGCCATGTTTCGGAAGGCGAAATCGACGACATCAAGGCGTGCCTTCCCGAAGAAATTCGGGACCTCTGGAATTAAACAAAAACTCCAAAAAACCAGAATCGGTGCCAGCACAGTAACCATGATCC
>JBPCVB010000150.1:0-6423 GCA_051010855.1 Pirellulaceae bacterium
GATGAGCACCGGATGCACCAGACCACGATCGCAAAATGCGCCGTTCGCTCCGTCATTTTAAATGCCGGGTGAACCAGTCCACGATGGCAACGGTGGACCTGACGCGGTTTGGCGTTTTTCGAAACCCGTGTCCTTCGTCAGGAAACAACACGTATTCCACCGGAACGCCTCGCTGCTTGAGGCTGTCCACCACCTGTTCCGCTTCGACGACCGGGACGTTCGTGTCATTGGCCCCGTGCAAAACGATCGTCGGCGCGGTCACGCGATCAACCTTGTGAATCGGTGAGAGGTTTCGCAGCATTTCGCGCTGGGTCTCAGGATCCCCGTACTCAACGGTTGATATGGCAGCCATCCACGGTTCGGTCTGCGCAAAAAAGGTTTCGAAATTGACGACTCCGAACAGATTAGCGCCGGCTGCGAACATATCCGGGTACTCGGTTAGTCCGGCCATCGTCATGTAACCACCGTAAGATCCACCCATAATTCCAATGCGATTCGGGTCAGCGACGCCAGCATCGACGACGTAGTCAACACATGCAGTAATGTCCTTGACCCCGTCAACACGCAACGGTCCGTTGTCAAGATTCACAAAACGTTTGCCAAAACCGGATGATCCGCGGACATTGGGTGCGAATACGGAAATTCCCTGACTCAGTAACGCTTGATAGTCACTGCGAAAGCGAGGCCGTTCCTGACCCTCGGGACCGCCGTGAAAACTGAGCACGATGGGGCCGGGGCCCTCACGATCAAGTGCCAGATACAACCAGCCGCTTAGAGTGACTCCATCATGCGCTTCAAACTGCACCAGCTCTGGCTGGATCAGTGACGAAAGATCAACTCCCGCATGAGGGCTGTAGGTAACCTGTGTCAGTTGCTGATTACGGCGATCAAGAACCCATATATCCGATGGAGAGGAAGAACCCGAGACGACCATGGCAAGCAGATTTCCATCGCTTGAGAATGTAAGCCCTCCGCCAATCTCGGCGGGCAACGCGGGTCCGGGCTCCCGGACCATCGTGTTCAGGTCAACGAATTCCAGTTCCGTTCGGCCAGCAACATTCCACAGCAGTGCCGCGGATTGATTGTCAGGAGCCAATTCAAAACTCGCAAGTTCCGCGTCTTCGCGTTCCGCAACAATCTCAATGGGACCGGGAATTCCCTTTTTGTCCAGTTGTATTTTGGCAAAGGCGATGAGATCCCGATCGGCGTTGGAGGAAAGGTAAATCGTGTTGTCGTCAGCGAACTTGCCTCCATTGAAACTTCCCGGCCCTTCGTGCGGCGTCAACAGCCGTTCATCTCCGTTGGCAACGTCCAAAAGCACCAGGTTGTTATTGCCCCGGCTTTCCATGCGTGCCACGATGACGGATTCCTTGTCGGGGCTGAATTCGGTAATCACATTGATCCCGGGCAGATCCTTGATCAGCCGAAGCTCGTTGCGAGCCAGATCGTAAACATGCGGTGCCACGACACCCGGGTTGTGTCGGCTCGAAGCCAGTGTCAACAAGTTCCCGTCGGGCCCCCATTCTCCCAGCCAGTTATTGTCCTTTCCGCCATCGGTCAGCCTTTGCATGTCCGACCCATCCGGGCGGACCAAATAGATTTGCTGATTCATGCCGCCACCGGGAGCCAGCGCAAAAGCCAGCCACTGGCCATCAGGTGACCACTTGACCCCGCCCACTTGATCATCCAGGGCCGTGACCTGGGTCGGCCATCCACCGTCGCTCGACACGGTCCAAACTTGAGGCAGTCCCGACATGTTGCAAACAAAGGCGATTTGTTGGCCGTCAGGCGAGAAACTGGGTGAAGAACAGGCTCCGATTTTGGCCATGCGCACAACCGAGGCTTCGACGTCGTCGACCTCCTGAGCACACATTGTCGCAAAGTGCGGGAACGCGACAGAAACAAGGAACACACCAATCAGCGTAAGACCTGGCGTTCTCATCATGACTTCAGTCCTTGCATTTGGTAATTGGGATGGCATCTGGTTCATCGCCTTGTGGAGTTTCATTGCCTGAGCGAAACACCTGGCTAGACGGATCATAGCCGTCGCACGAATTCAACTCAAGAAAAATGAATCCCTCGTTTGGCGTGGCTTGTCGAACAGCACTGTTCCGCCCCAAAGTTCTCCAACTTCGGCTACTTACCAATTGGACGGGGCGGTCACCCACATCATCCACGCTCTTTTGGCCCGGCCAATCGCAACCCGCAAGCCGCAACGATTGTATTGACTGTTTCCCCTGTGCGATCTGTTCTGCCGCGACGGGCGACCAGGCCCGTTGTATTCGGCACTCTGTTGCCGATGGCTGAATCCCGGTTGCACCACATCCGATATGACAGAAACCCGGGCATTGATGGTTGTTATTCGCAACGGATCGTTGAGGACATCCAGCAACCGTTACAGCCCGCAAAGCTTCTCACGGACCCAGGAAGAAGATCATTCGGGCGTTTAGCCCGAGTGTGAGAGGGATCTCAAATAACATGTTGCACTCAGGTCACCCAGGCAATTTTCTGCTTAGTCTGATTCTGTTGACGCTGACACCGGGTTTTCCCGTTGACAAAACCGAGCAGGCAAAACAGGACCCCTTGCCCGATCCGACGACCCACGTTGGCGAGTCGTTGTGGTCCAACGTGGATGGGGGTTGGGCTCACTTTCAATCGGTAGTCAAACTTCACGAACGCTGGTCCGATCGCACCCCGGCCGACGTCGCGACACCGCCTCGTTCTCTTACGCCGAAACAGGATTGGCGTAAACAATCGATCTCCCGCTGCCTTGCCCTGTACTATCCCAAACATGTGGATGCCGATGTCCTGCGACCCTGGAGCGTCATGCACGGCTTGATCGCATATGGTCGCGATACTCCCGTGCTGGTGCGGGGCCGTAAAGTCAACGCGGCCGATTACCTGTGCGCCAACGGAATCGGTGATGACCGACGCATTCTGTACGTGGTCAATGGCAAACTAGGGGCTCGAACAGGACGGGGAGTGCAAGGCCACGAAGGTCAGTTGCTGGCGATGCTGGCCCAGGCCGAAGTGGCTGCGGATCATTCGTTAACCGTCGACGGGCACAAATTGTCCGTCGAGGACCTGATCAAATACGAATGCCGGACCTGCCGCGCCGGTACCGAGTTGACATTCAAGTTGATCGGCCTGTCGTATTATCTCAACACGGAAGCCACCTGGAAGAACGATCAGGGTGAGATCTGGAGTATCGGCAGACTGGTCGAGGAGGAACTCAAACAACCCATCAATGGCGAATCCTGCGGAGGCACACATCGCTTGATGGGATTAAGTCGCGCCGTGCACCATCGCCGCGAACAAGGCAAATCGATTGATGGTCATTTTCTGCGTGCGGAAAATTTTGTCCGGGATTACCACGACTACGCGTTGCAGATGCAGAATCCCGATGGCAGTTTCAGCACCAGCTGGCTGGAGAAACGCGAAAACGATCGCGACGCAAAACAAAAACTCTATACGACCGGGCACATTCTGGAATGGCTGGCATTTTCACTGCCTGCCGAACGGCTTGAGGAACCGGGTGTTACTCGCGCGGTTGATTTCCTGGTCAATCTGATGCTCAACGCGCCCGGTCATGAACTTGACGTTGGACCCAAGGGTCACAGCTTACATGCCTTGCGTTTGTATGAAAAACGTGTGTTTGGCGAATCGGATTTCCGCAAGCACGCGCCCGCACAGGCAGTGGCTCACCGATCCCGGTCTCGAAACGACTCACCCGCCAGTCAAAACGCCGCCCGCATGCGGGGTCGTCGTGTCTTTGGCAGGCGCTAACCACTCATGGAGACAGAAAGATGTTATCGCTCACGGATTGGAAACCGGTTTTGTCGCTGAGGTTGTGCGTCCCGATGCTGACGTGGCTCGCCTGTCTGTCACTGGGGGCGGTTGCCTCCGGTCAGGAAGTCGTACCGGGAACCGGACAGCAGGTATCCCAGGTCGGCGATGACTTCGAAGATCCCGAATGGGTCTGGCAGGCCAATCTGCCCAAGGTATCCAACAACAAGGATGACATGTTGTCACGCAACTTGCCGCTGGGCGTGTCGGCCAACGGTCGCTGGTTCGAAGGATCCAAACGCGGCCAGCCGGACCTGGTGCGACGCATTGCGACACCCCACGGAGGTCTGGCAGGCAGCGAAGGCGCATTGGCGCTGCGAACCCTGCATACCGGGTCCAGTCGGCCGGGGTACGAGCAACAGCAGGACGACTTCATTGCCAATATGGCTCAGTCGGTCGGGAAGATTCCCGTTTCGCAAACTCCCAGCGTCGTGACTCGGGTCTGGTTGCCACCGATTGACGAATGGGAGAATCGCACAGGTTGCCATTTTGCATTTCGTTTGGCTCTGGAAACCGCTCCCCATCGCACTGAAGAGCCCGATGGAGCCTACTGGCCGGGGATGTTTATCAATATGTACAGCAAGGAAGGCAAGGGCGCGACGGGCCGCGAACACGACGTCGTTTACATATGGATGAAAGCCACCAACGAAAGTCGCCGCATCGAGGGACCTCGCATCACCATGACCGGCTGGTGGACGCTGGGTATGAGTGTCACGCCGGACGGCAAGATTCATTACTACGCCAAACCGGGTGTCGAGGATCTGACGGCCGAGGACCATATTGCTTCGGCATGGGCATTTGGCTATCGCGCCGAACGCATGCGATCGTTCTTCTTCAACGTGTGCAACGGGGACGACGGACGTACCTGGTCGACGCCATTTGTTATTGATGATCCGCAGTTGTTTGTGATTCCCCGATCGCAGGCGAATCGCGGTCGACCACGCAGATAACGATTGCGGCGATGACACAGCCAGCCATGTTGGCAACCAGGTCCCAGCCGGTGTTTTGATACCCGCCGACATTCGTTTCGGGCATGAGCAACGTGGCGAAGAACTCGACCACTTCGTTGAGCGCGCCGAATCCCATGCCGGCTGCAACACACAACACCAGCAAACCGGTTTTGGGTTGGCCAAGATCCGAATGCGTGTCGGCTGTCCGCGAAAGGGCAACCCAGCAAATCCACGTGACGATGCCGAATCCATACATGTGCACCAGCTGATCGTATTTCAGCGCGCCGGGGAGCAACCACAGATTGTACAGCACATTGCCGTTTCCCGAGGATGGCCACGACTGCGGAATGGGCATCAGACCACCGGCCATGTGCGCCAGCCCCCAGACCGACAGCGCCCACAGGGCAGCCATGGGCAGCTGTACCTTGCTGTGCATCCACAACACGCCGGCGATCAACACGAGCATGACTACGATGTAGTAAACAAACTCGGGATTGCCCAGAGCAAGAGCGCTAACCAGCGCAATTAGCATGTACAGCGCAGTGAACAAGGCCACTGACCATTCGCTGACCGAGAAGCTGAAACGTCGCCGGAATTGATGATGGTCTTGTTCCGACGGATTGGCATCGCTCATGCAAAAAGACTATTCATGAATAAACCAGACCAGTTGATCCACTTCCACGTTCCAGAAAAACGGAGTGCCGACCCAGTCAAAACTGTTGAAGGTGACCATGGCGGTAATCTCGTTGGTCCCTGCGGAGACAAACCGGGACAGATCGCCAGTTGCAGCGACCTCCACCACGGTATCGTTATTGGCCATCGTCCGCAGGTCGACCACTTCGAAGTTGCTGTCCTGATAATTCCACAGTTCCATCGATTGCAGCACATCGCCCGCCGGACCGCCAATCATTTTTGCTTCCAGCAGTAAACGAAATCCTCCAGGACTTGCGATGTTTGTCGAGCCCTGAATGATGAATTCAATTTTTTGTTTGAATGGATTGGAAGTGGGCTCGGGATCGAACGACAACCAGGTGTCATTGCTTTCGTAGGCATCGGAAATCTGACCACCAGTCTTGATGCCGTCTGCCGTTTTGCCCGAAGTCGGAGTTACCGGAGCCAGGCAGTCGACGATCATGATTTCAATACCGTCGACCGCGGCTTCAACAACCGAGCCGTCACCAAGATCCGATGCTGTAAAACGCAGTTTCATCTGGCTGGTCGGAGCCAACACATCGTCAATACGAAACGACTTGCGAATCCAGCCACCTGAGATCTCGCTGCCATCCGGGCCGACAACCTCCAGGTTGGTCCAGTTGGCACCGCCATCATTGGAGACATCGATCACAAAGGTGTCCGAGGCCGGTGCAGATCCAGTATCGTTGCTGTACCAGCGCCAGTACGAAATGACTGCAACCTGGGAAGCGTTGCCCGAAGCATCCATGGTCGGAGATACAAGAATCGTGCTGCCGCCGTCGACGTCGGAGTTACCGGCGACATTGTCCGTCAGGAAACAACTTCCGGATCCATCACCATCGACTGTCGGGTCACCACGATCACCGGCACCTGCAGGCACTCCGCGTTCCCATTGTCCATCGCTGGCATCACCGCTAACCGACCAGCCCAGGTC
>JBPCVB010000151.1:0-2984 GCA_051010855.1 Pirellulaceae bacterium
AGCCAGACGCTCGCATGCACCTGAATACCTTGCTGTCACTTACCACGGACAAAGATGGGCGGCTGGTTCTGGCGCGTGAAGTCTGGGACCAGCACGGGTTGAGCAAAGAGCGGCGGGTTGAGCAGAAACTGGAACGGTACAAGGAGCAATGGGACGAGTCGAAGTTCATCGGTCCGAACTTCAGATCCGAGATCGAAAACGGTTATTACGATTCGTTGACCGATGTTTTCGACAGGCTGGATGCGGTTTTTCCCATGGGTGGCCGGGGCCGTAGCTATCCACAAAGCAGGGCCGGTGGCGTGCGCAAGGCTTACAGGCTGTATCTTTACTTTGATTCAGCGTGGATTTCGATTGTTGCCAAAAACGCCTGGCGAAAGATTTCATTGGTCGAAGGCGAAGCAGATGGCTGGTCGGTTCACATCGTGGACAGGGCACCCAATCTGAACATCACCATTGAGTCGGCCAGTGCTCTCGCTTTGATCCGACAATCCGGCGATGGAATGCTGGTGGTCTTGCGCGACTCGGCAACAAACATTGAAAGGCAGGTATCCAGCTGGGTTGAATTCGCAGGTCTTTATCCGCTGGAGCATGCAAAACTCGTCGAAATACTGGAGAGTCTGGGATTCGTCATGCCGGTCACAACCGAGGGGATGACGGCACAAGCCTGTGTCAAAGCCTGCCTCGAAATGCTGGTTTCCGACAAGGCCGATGATCTCGACCAGCTGCTGTTGTGGGAACTTGATTCCAGTGAGCCGGGCGAGTTTGAACCTGCCGTTGAAAAACTGATGGCCATGGCCAGCGATGTGCACTATCAACTCGAATGTTTGCTGAGTGAGGCCTTGCCCGGAAATTACCGGGAGAGACTCGCTGAGATCGTGAGGCACGCACGGCGGAATTTTCAGCATGACATTCGTTACTTTTCACTGGTGCGGGCTCATGGCTGGTGTGATTCACCGCAATATCTGATCCAGTTTGCCGCTGACCTGGAGGCGGCCGATCGGGATTTGGTTGTGCAACGGCTGACGGATCTCACAGGCAAGTCCCATGGCAATGACCTCGATGCGTGGCAGGACTGGATTGACCAGCTTCCTGCACCGGAAGCGAGGATGGATGACCGTCTCGACGCAGTTCCCGCCGTACAGGCGAGGGGGACGGAACCAGGACCGGGTCCTCTGCCTTCCGAGGAGGAGATTACCGCGCTTTCACACATTCTGTCGTTGCAAGTCGATGCCGAGGGACGGATTTCGCTGGACCGAACATCATGGTTTCGGCATGGTCCGACGTTGCAGCAACTGGTTGACGAGAAAATGAAAGAAGTTGCCGAACGTCTCGAACACTTCGACGGCCCGGAGGAGCGGGCTGCCGAAATCGCCGCCAAACACGAAGAAAGCATTCGTGAGCGGTTGGGCGACCAGCTCAGTCCCGGCCAGGCGCTGGAATCGCTGTGCAAGACCTTTTCGGAGAAAACGGACCGGCGTTTTTCTTTTTCGCGATCGGGCGCCGATAACGAGTATCGCGCATCGATGCGCGCCGGAACATTTGAGGTGTGGTGCCGCTACAGCAAACATCAGTTTGACCTGGCCATTCAGGAAAAAGTCGCTCCGCTACGACGACTGCAGGTCGACGACGATCGCGTTAACGACTTCTTCCGGCTCGTCCTCGATGAGGACGATGTTTATCTGTCGATCATTCAGCATCCCGACGAATGTCGCGTGGTGTTCATCGATGGATTTGATGTAAAGCATCGAATTGAACCGTCCTTTTCCGCATTCGCTATCGCGGAACCGACATTTGCCAGAAGAATCGTTGACTGGATGGAGCAGAACGGTATTGATCCCCCACCGGTCATGGACTGCCCGCGGGTGCGACAGTGGGTGCTGGAGCAACTGGCCAACAACCCGGAGGTTGAAGAGCGTTTCCGGCAAATCATGGACAAACTGAATTCCGATAAGTTTGCCCTGCGGCAAGAGGCCAGAGACGAACTGCGGACAGGCCACGAAGAATTGATTCCACTGATTGAGACCGCGCTGCTAGGAGACCTGAATCCGGAAACGCGGGTCTCGTTGCAGCAACTTCGTGACTTTGCAATCGTTGATCGAGGAATCGATCGGCGGTTTGCATTGTTCGCTGCCTCCAACGGACTCACCGAATCACCGGAATACCTGAACAATATCCTGCCTTATCTCGACGACGCGCAAAGGTCGACCGTGCTGAAAAAGCTCATGTCGATCACGGGTGCCGATCCGGGGCGTGACGCGGAAGCGTGGCGGCAGTGGCTGAGGGAACAGTAACAACAGGGTGATAGAACGACCCACTGTGACCCGCGCTCGCCTCCCATCGATTTGAAACTGGCAGATCGATAAAATGAGCCATGCTGTCGGCGGCCTGACCCCGGCCTGACCCTACACCCCTTTCGGATTTGCGACGTGTTTCTCAACGAACCTGCACGCACCAGCTACGATTTTTCGTTCAACCTGTTCGGGTTTCCGGTGCGCGTGCATCCAGGATTCTTTGTCCTGCCGTTTGTCTTTGGGGCCCAGTTCGCCCAGGGTGGCGCCCAAAATGCCGGTGTGGTCGTCCTGATTTTCATCATGGTATTTTTCGTGTCCATTTTGGTGCATGAACTCGGTCATACCTTTGCCCTGCGGTATTTTGGGACGCCGTCACACATCGTGCTGTACTGGTTCGGGGGCCTGGCGATTCACGGTACGGGATGGGGCAGCCAGAAACGTTTGTCGAGCAACCAGCAGATTGTGGTTTCGCTGGCGGGGCCATTTGCCGGATTCGCCCTGGCTGGTGTGTTTGCGGTGGCCGTTATTGCGCTGGGCGGTCAGCTGGTTTTTATGTGGTCGGGACTGTTCCCGATTGTCTTTCCCGATTTGCAGGAAACGGCATTGGCAGGCAACCAGTCCATGGGAATATTCATTTACGTGGGCCTGTTTTGCAACATCTTCTGGAACATCCTGAACCTGGCTCCGGTACTG
>JBPCVB010000152.1:0-5037 GCA_051010855.1 Pirellulaceae bacterium
AATTCGGGCAGGACGAACAACCAGCATGGTGATCAGGCTGCAGACGCCATCTCCGCAACGGCTTGTTCGATGATTTCCAGTGCCTTGTCGATGTGAGCCTCGGTGACGCTGCCCAGTGGCATTAGGAAGCGCACACGTGCAGGATTAGCCCCGGCCATAAACGACATCAGCCCCGCGTCATACATCTTGCCAACCAAATCCCTGGCCTGCTCGAACTTGCCGGTGAACGGCGTAAAGGCCACCATGCCACCGATCCCGTAGGGTCCGTGCACACTGCCAGGATGTTTCTCTTCGATCTTCTGGATTCCCGCAACGAAGTAATTGTGCAGCTGCACGTTCTTGCCATCGGGACCAAAATTCCCGCCTTCGACCAGCCCATCAATAATGGCTTTGCCGGCCAGAATTGCCCAGGAGCTGCCAGTGAAGGTCTGGCTGATCAGACCCGGACGCGGTTTGTATGAATCGCGATACAACGTACAGCAGACCTGCGAGATCTTGCCGACCGTCACGATGTCCACAAGGTCGTCGAGTTCGAAGTGCTGGAATGCAAACGGTCGCGTGGTTCGCGAGAACGACTGGATTTCATCGGCGATGATGGCCATGTCGTGTTTTTTCGCTTCACCGATCACAGCGCGGAAATACTCTTTGGTACCCGGGTAGTAACCGCCTTCGCCCTGTACCAGTTCCATCCAGAAGTTCGCATGTTGACCGGGGAACCGATTGGCGTGATGCCGCAAGGACTGAACGCTGCGACGCGTGCTGCCTTCCGGATCGGCATGATCGAAGAACGGAATCAGGTCGACATCCAGCGCCTTGGGCAGACCATCACGATATTTGGCCTTGTCAGTGACCTGAGCCAGCGAAAGTGTGCGTCCCGCAAAGCAACGCTCGAATGAAATGGTTCGGGTTGCCGGATGGTGCTTTTGGAACGCCATCTTCAAGGCGTTTTCGTTGGCCATTGCTCCGCTGGTGGACAAAAAGCAGTGATCGAGTCCCGCACCCGATTCGTTGGCGATGCCCAGCATTGTTTTGACAAAGTCGTAACTGATGGTGCCCTGCTGCAGGTTGCCCTGCATGACCGTGTCGTTGAGCGCGGCGTCAAAGCCGGCACTGACAATTCTTGGATCACTGTGCCCAAAACCATGAACGCCAATGCCGGTGATGAAGTCAAGCTTCACACTGCCGTCAGCGAGTTCTACAAACGGGCCGTTTCCGATACCGCTACCCAAATAAGGGAAGTATAAATTGCCGCCCCGCATTTGACCGTATTCCGCCAGCATCTTGTCGTAGGAATCCTGCAACGCGGGATCGGCCGGCAGAACACTATTAATTTTCGAGGTGTGTTCGGAAAGGGCTTCCAGCACCAGTTGTCGTGCCTGGGCGATGCGCGGGTCCTGATAAAGTTGGTCCGCCGTCAGCTTTGTTTGTTCAGCAGTGGACATGGGTTTTCCGCAAGGATTGAGTAGGAGTGAAAACACTATTCTAGGCGGGAACATTGTTTCCACAATCGTTTCCCGACCAGTCGGCTACACAGGTTTGAGTCTAGTTGCGGCATAGAGCGGTTCCGCTCACCCGGCGAACCAGGTGTCGCATTTCCAGTACGCTGATTGTGGCCAGAACTCGATGTACGGGTAGTTCAGTCACCGCCACAATGTGATCGATTTCTGTAGGCTCAGGCTGGATTGCCTGCAACACAATCTGTTCCTGATCGTTCAGTTGCAATTCAGCGGGGTGACGTATGGTCTGATCATCGACGCCAGAGGCTGGTACTGCCAAAGGTCCGAGTTGCTCCAGCACATCGTCAACCGATTGAATCAGAGTGGCTCCATCGCGAATCAAGTGGTGGCACCCGGCCGCCATCCGATTGTCGATCTGGCCGGGCACCGCAAACACTTCGCGATTCTGTTCCATGGCGTGTCGGGCGGAAATCAATGCACCGGAACGCTCGGCCGCCTCGACGACGATCACGCCGAGACCGAGTCCAGTGACGATACGGTTGCGTTGCGGGAATGCTCCACTTTTGGGTGATTGCAGCGTCGGGTATTCGCTAAGTACAGCACCGCTGGCCGCAATCTCCAGTGATAACTCGCCGTGTTCCGGCGGATACAGGTTCAACAGGCCGGAACCCAGCACCGCGATGGTACGACCACCGGCAGCGAGCGCTCCGCGGTGCGCGGCCGCGTCTACGCCCCGTGCCATACCGGAGACGATGGTAAATCCGGCTAAAGACAGGCCGCGCGCCAGCCTTTCTGCCTGACGAATTCCGTAACTGGTTGCATGTCGCGTACCGACAATGGCAATCGCCAAATCGTCACAAGGCAGCAGGTCGCCGCGACAATACAGGATTGTCGGCGCGTCCTCGATTTCCGACAGTCGCACGGGATACTCGGCGCTGCCAATTGTGTGCAAATCGATCTTGTGATCCCGGCATCGGTTCAATTCGTCGGCAATGTCCACGGTGGTGGTGGCCGATGAAATGGCGCCGGACAGTTTCGTTCCTACGCCCGGGATTTCACGCAGCACGGAAGGTGCCGCTGTCAACACTTCGCGGGGACTTCCCAGGGTATCGACCAGTGTTTGATAGATTCGCGGCCCCACGCCCGGCGTTAACGCGAGGCACATAGCCGCCTGGACAGGGTGGTCCAGGTCTATGCCGGAAGAGATTTTTTGAACGCCTGTCATTCCGTTGCCCGGCTGTATTGTCACAAGGGTAAGGACATTACATCGACCTGTGAACTTACCAGTTTTTTCGCTCGCGTTCGAGTGGCCGAACAGGTCCGTTAATCGCCAGTGCGCGGCACACTGGCAAGTCGCATGGCTTCCATAACAGCCGCCGGGTCAATCGAGTCAACCAGTTCGACGTGGCCCAGGCGATCGGGCAGGACAAAACGCACCTCTCCCCCCAGCGTTTTTTTGTCGCGTTGCATGTCCTCCCACAGCACTTCATGTCGGTCGGCCGGGAAACAGGCCGGAATATTCAGCTGCGACAGCAAACGATACTGCCGGTTCACGAACTCATCGTCGACCCGGTCCAGCAAGCGTGAGAGCTGCGCTGCGGCGTGCATGCCCATGGCCACGGCATGCCCGTGGGGCCAGGTTCCGTATCCGAATGCCGTTTCGATCGCATGTCCAAACGTGTGACCATAGTTGAGAATCACCCGACGACCGGTGGTTTCCTTTTCGTCTTCCTCGACGACCTCCGCCTTGAGCTGACAACAACGCAAAATGATCCGTTCCAGTGTGGGCAAATCATGGTTGTTAATCTCGTCGACTTCCGTTTCGAGAAACTCAAACATCTCGTCGTCGAGGATGACAGCCATTTTGACAACTTCCGCCAGCCCCGCCGTGTATTCTTTTGGCTCCAGCGTGTTTAACACTGCCGGATCGATGTAAACGGCGTTCGGCTGCCAAAAGGCACCGATGCAGTTTTTGGATTGCGGAAGGTTGATCGCGGTCTTGCCGCCGACACTGCTGTCCACCTGGGCGAGCAACGTTGTTGGCACCTGAATCACGCGAACACCACGCAGATAGGTGGCCGCGACAAAGCCTGCCAAATCACCAACCACGCCACCACCCAACGCCACGACAAGTGTGCGACGATCAAACGACCCTTCGACCAGTTGCGTACAGATGTGGCGATAGTTCTCAACGGATTTGGACGCTTCGCCGGGCTCGATTTCAATGACGATGGGGTCCGAATCGCAGCCATTCAAAAAACAATCACCGTGCAAATTGCGCACAGTGCTGTCGGTCACGACGACCAGACTTCCGGAACCGGATAGCACTTCGATGTGCGTGCCGGCGCGTTCACACAGCCCCGACTCAATAAAGATGGGATAGTGCCCGGTGGAGTGTTTGACTAGCAGACCAGGTTTAACAGGCATTTCAGTTCGCGAACAACCTCAGGCACAAAAAAAACCGCGATGGGTCCACTGGAGACATCGCGGAGTATATTCGATCCTTCAATCGTCTGGCAGCCCGTCACTGCGATCAAAACTCGTGGATTGCCATTTTGCGTTTTAGCTGCAGCACCTTGGCGTCCGGATCGACCAGGACACGATCGGGTTCGAAATCGCTGCGGATTTCAAAGTCGGCAGATTCGTCTGCACCCGGATTTACCGTCGTTCGTGAGTCCTGATAGTCATCGTTCGGAACATTCTCGTCGAAACGATCGTTGACCGCTGCGCAAACTTCCAACGGCATCGATCCCGTGCCAATGTTTCGTACGGACCCTGTGACCACCCATTGCTCCCCGATTCTTTCCAGTCTTACATCAGAGAACTGGTACTGTGGAACGACAACGTCAAAGAACCATTGTTCGACGAAATCGTTGTAGGCCTGTTCGTCCCTGGCGTAAGGGCGCATGTGATTCACGAAATCCTGTAGCACAGGATAATCGTCTCTGGATTCGCTGTACTTTTTGATGAATGTCTGAATCCCCTGCAGGTTTTCGGTGCGGCCCATATGGTTGAGCAGCATCCAGAACACCCAGCCTCCTTTGTCATAGGTGACCGTCGTGTCGCCATCCCGGCTACCATCGATTTTGACCAGAGGTCGCTCGCTGTCGACGCTGCGTCGGTTGCCGTATTGATCTTCGATCAACTTGAAGAAGTCGATGCGGGCACGTTCGCCTTTCACCTGGTCGAACAGCAAGCCCGTCGAAAAATGGGCCATGCCTTCACTGAGGATGTTTCCGCCGGGACCCTGACCCGGAACAAGGATGTTGCCCCACCACTGATGTGCTGCCTCGTGAGCGGCCACCATAAATGGTGCGTCTGCGCCGGGCTTGTCCTTCGTCAGAAATCCGATGCCTTCGGAGAACGTAATGTTGGTGGCAAAGCCCTGGGCGTAGCTCGACATGTTGGGAAATTCGTTTAGCCGCAAGTCTCGCCAGGGATAAGGGTAAAACCACCTGGAATACCAGGCCCGCGCCGCGTCGATCGCTTCCGATATTTCGTCGACGTTGTAGTCGTGTTTGATGTCATAGTAGATCTCGGATTGTTCGCCCTTGTGAACTTTCCAGCGTCCGCCGACGAC
>JBPCVB010000153.1:0-6966 GCA_051010855.1 Pirellulaceae bacterium
GCGATTGGAAATATAGCGATGTAACCGAAGAAACGGGATTGAATGTCAACAACAGCCGCTGGACCCAGGGGGGCTCTTGGGAAGACTTTGACAACGATGGCGATCCCGACTTGTACCTGGCCAGCGACTACGGCGTGAATAACCTGTATCGCAACGATTTGCAGGCCGACGGCAGTCGCCGGTTCATAGACATTGCCGGACCGGCTGGCGTGCAAGACAGTGCTTCGGGCATGTCTGTCGCCTGGGGCGATTACGACTGCGACGGCTGGATGGATCTGTATGTCAGCAATATGTACTCGTACGCCGGGAACCGCATTACGTTTCAGGATCAATTCAAACCGGACGAGTCAGCGGACATCCTGCAGCGGTTCCAGCGTTTCGCTCGCGGCAACACCCTGCTGAGAAATACCGGTTCGACCGACGACGACAACGTGCAGTTGTTCGAGGACCGCAGTCTCGATGCCGCCGTTAATCGCGGTCGCTGGGCCTGGGGCTCGCGTTTTGTCGACCTCAACAATGATGGTTGGGAAGATATCGTGGTGGCTAACGGATACGTCACCACCGATGACAACGGTGATTTGTGAAGTTTCTTTTGGCGGCACGTGGTGCAGCGCTCGCGAGGTGATGAGTCGGATGACTTTACCAACAATCCATTTTCGGATGACTTTTATCTGATGCTGCGACAGGGTCGTTCCTTCAGCGGCGAGGAGCGCAATTGCTGTTTCCTGAATACTTTCGCGCACAAAAACGGCGGCGACCGGTTTGCCAATATCTCGGCGGTTTCGGGGATCGATTTTCCCGAGGACGGACGGGCTCTGGCTCATGTGGACTGGGACCGCGATGGCGATCTGGATCTGTGGATCTCCAATCGCAATGCCCCGCGTCTGCGTCTTTTGATCAACGATCATCCCCGGGAAAATCGGTTTGTCGCATTCCAGCTGAATGGAAACGGTGAGGATACCAATCGCCAAGCGGTCGGCGCGCGAGTCACGGTCTATCTGCGGCCCACTGGCAATGCAGGGTCTTCGCACTTGCCCCGGCAGATGATGAGAACAGTGTATGCCGGAGATGGATTCCTGTCGCAAGGCACCAGCTGGCTGCATTTTGGACTGGGTCGGGATGGCGAGATCGACAAGGTCGAAGTTCGCTGGCCCAACCGCGATCATCAAGTGGAAGAGTTTACAGGCGTCACGATCAACGGTCGGTTTTCCCTGGTCCAGGGATCTGGCACCGCTCGCGAACTTCAGAGCGAACCGCAAGATCAATCTGCGTTGCGGTTCACTCAGCTGGAATTGCCACCCAAAGATGAAAAGCACCGAATTCCGCTGGTCTTTCAGCTCCCCGCCCCACCGGTCAGCTATATCGGCCTGGACGGACAGCGGCGGGAATTGCTGCCTGATTCCGGCAAGGTGACTTTGGTCAACCTGTGGTCCAGTACCTGCCGACCCTGCCTTGCGGAACTGGGCGAGTTCGCGAAGCGGGCAGATGAACTGGAACAGGCCGGCCTGCGCATCCTGGCGGTTTCAATAGACGCCATTACGGGTGACGTGGAAGAACCAGTGCAGGCGTCGCAGGCCGTTGTGGAACGACTCGGGCTGCATCCGTTCTACACTGGTATGGCTGATCCGCAGATGCTCGAACAACTTCGCCGGCTTCACAACATTCTGATCAAGCTGGAAAGCCCTCTGCCCTTGCCCACCAGTTTTCTGATCGACCGTGACGGAAACCTGGATGTGATTTACAAAGGCGCAGTGGATGTCGCGACATTGCTGGAGGACGCCGCCTGGTCAGATGCTTCGCTATTGGCGCGATTTGAGCGAGCCGCCGCGTTCCCCGGCTCCGTGATTGATGATCCGGTCATAGTCGGACCGATGGTCATGGAGGGAGGAATTGCGCATTTGAAACTGGCTCGCGAGCTGGCTGCCGCCGGCAAGGACGAAGCAGCACTGGCCGAATATCGTCGGTCGCTCGAGTCACTGCCGGATTCCGGAGTAGCCCACAACGATTATGGCGTGATGCTGAAATTGAATGGCGACATTGACCAGGCCATTGAACATTTCACGACGGCAACCGAGCTGGACCCCGTGCGACCGCAGTTCCGCATTAATCTCGCGCAAGTGCTGGCGATGAAACAGCGGTATCCGAGCGCGATTGAACAATTGGAAGCGGTCATCGACGAATCGCCCGGTCACTCGGATGCTTATTTCAATCTGGGACTAGTCAAGGTCCAGTCGGGCGACGTAACGGGAGCCAGACGTAGTTTTGAAAAAGCGATTGAATGCAATCCGCAGCATGATCGTGCCCATTTCGGTTTGGGCAACTTGCTGTTGAAACAAGGCAAAACCACGGAGGCCCGCCTCTCCTACCAGCGGGCCCTGGACATTGTGCCTGGTGAAGGCGTGTTGATGCTGAACATTGCACAGTCGTGGTTTCAGGAACGCAACATGAGTGAAGCAGAACGCTGGTGCAACATGGCGCTTGAGGCTCGACCAGACCTGGCAGACGGGCATTATTTGCTGGGCGTGATTTATTTGTCGCAGCGACGTGACCTGGAGGCTCGTCAGCGATTTGAGGCGGCCATTCAGTTCAATCCAGGGCACCAGGGGGCGCGGGCCGCGCTGCGCAGGCCTCGTTAAAGTTGACTTTGCAGCGATCGTTAGCGAAAGGCGCGGCGGCCGAGTGATGGAAAGACCGGCCGAAATACCCGTTTCAGCGATTCCTTAAACGGTGTCTGCTTGACCATCTGACGCAGCAGGTACCGACGTCGATCCACCTCGCGGGAAAAACGGTTCATGCCAATGCAACCGGCGTGTACGTAGTCCTGTCGGTTGGCAAAACGTTCCTTGAGTTCGGAATCGCCGTATCCCAAATCAATGCGGTTGATGTTCTCCGCTCCGGCGTGGCGAATGATCTGGTGCAACAGCAACGTTCCCGGCGAATAGATCCGGTGTTCGTGGCTGTAGGCCGGGAACCAGTAATGCAGGCTGTTGCCGGAAATGAACCCGAAATGAGCAGCCACAATCTGGTCGCCCGCCCACAAGGCCGACAACATCCCGCGAAATTCCTTGCCACGAGTCTGGAAAACTTCGCGGAGCAAATTGGCGGTCCAGTCAACCGACAACAGATCAAACGTGCGTGTGCGGCAAAACTTTTCACGTTTCCACTGAATCAACTTTTCGAGCACTTCCGAATCGCGCACATCCATTTCCAGACGCACCGGCCCGATTTCCCGTTCCAGTTTGCGAGTCTTTTGCGGCTGCCTGCGCAAAGTAGTACTGTGCTGACGCAGCCACGTCTCGTACTGCTGAAGACCATCGGACAAATTGATCCACGGACTTTCCCGCGTTTCAAAAATCGTGGCGGTTTCTGTTCCGGGGTTGGCGGGCGATGTCCAGGCGTGAAAGTGGAAACGTCTTAGCCCGGTATCACGCAACAATGCCGCGATATCAAATTCACTTTCCGGTGCCGCGATCAGTCCATGAAAATCATTCATCATGCCGCCGGCCGGATGAGCAATGGTCGACCGGACACGTTGAAACGGCAACAGTCCCTGCACGGAACCACCAGCATGCAACACGGCCAGCTCCACACCGCCCCGCACTGCATTGACGGCATGGAAAAAGTCCGGGTGAAAATAGCCGCTGGATAACTCAGGGTTGGTTTGCTGAAAATGGCACCACTTGCTTAAGGTGGTGCTGGAAACGTCTTCAGCGCGAATCAGCTCGAATTCGCTGCCACGTGGAACAGCAACCCAGGAACCGGGACGCGCAACAGGTGCAGATGAGAAAGCACTGGTCGAAGGCATCGATGCAAACAAAACGTCTTTCCGGCACCGCCGAAAAACGCCATGTAAATGAAATATGAGAGAAGAATATCCGCTGCGATTCAGTGTAATTCAAATCAATCGGAAGACACCATTTCGGCCGTTTTCCGGCAAAAAATCCGGCCGGCTCTATCCAAATGATCGTTACAGCAGGTCAAGCTCCACCAATAACTGGGCCAAATCGCTCTCCTTGCGGACCAGATGAGCGGACTGCCAACCGGCGGCCCGTGCCGCAACGACATCCTTGTCCCAATCGTCTCCAATCATCAGCGGGAATTCCGTCGGTCCCTGATTTGGACGAATCTGCTGCCAGACTGCGTGAAAAAACCGCGGGTCCGGTTTGCTGAATCCAACGTCACTGGAGCAGCACACATGGCCGATGCCGCGGATCGCCGGGAGCCCTGCACAGATCCCGTGCAGCCGACGGTCGAAATTGGAGGCGATGGCCATCTCGAATTGCCCGGCCATCAATTGGTCAAGGCAACCTTCGACTTCCGGATAAACCGACCAGTTTTCCGGGCCAGCATAGAATTGCCACAGGGCATCGAACAACGCACCGCCGTCGGCTAATTCGCCAAACACAGCGTGAACAAGCGCCCGCCAATGCTGCCGTTCAATCGATTCGCTGGAGACCTGTTCGGGAATGTTCCCAAACACGATTTGTCGCTGCAGGTGAAACCGGCGTCGAATCTCATCCTCGGTCAGGCAGGAACCAAACTGTGCACCGATTCTGTGGTAGGTCACCGCCACTGGCTCGCGAGGACGCAGTAGCGTTCCCACGGCGTCGAAGACCAGGATTGCGGGGCGACGTTTCATGCCCGTGATTGGGATTTAACGAAACAATTCGTCCAGGTTCGGATTGGCTTGCCGCGGCGACAATGCAGGAGTGTTGGAGATTGGCAACGAGCGGTCTTCGCCCTTGATCAAGTCGTCCAGTTGTGGCCCGACCGCCGGCAACATCTCAACAGCATCACGCGGAATCAGAAGCGAACCTGATTCACCCTGCAGAATCCTGGCATGGGATTTACCGTCCTGCCAGGATGCATTCTGCGCAGGAGTCCCGTCTTGCAACGGAGGTACTGGATCAGCCGTCAGACTGGTCTGCGGATTCAATTCGATTCCCTGTCGTTGCAGCTGGTCCGCGTCGCCTGGACGCCGCATGGCCGGTTCCGTCCGTTGCGATTGGTTGTCGCGAAACACCGGTATCTGATTGCGGCGGATTTTCTGACCGGGATCGGCGCCCGAGGGAGCCGCTGGTTGCGTCGTAGCCGGAGTGGACTGCGCCGCAGGCAGACGATATTGACTGTTCCGCATCGGTGAACTCTGGGTCGACGGCATGAGCAACCGCTCCGACGGTGTCATACCGCCTTGTGCGGGTTGAGTGGTTGCCGACAGGATCAAATCAGATTGTGGAGACGAAATCGGAGCGGCAGTTTCATCAGGAACATGTCGCAAAGGAGAAATTCGCGAATTCGTGCCGGTTCCAGGGGACCGGTTTTGGCTGAAGGGATGCAGGTCGCTCAGGACCGAGCGTTCCATCGGCACTACAGGCCGGGCTTGTTCCGCAACGACTTCGGGTTGTGAACCGGTTGAGTCTCCGGCTTCGATTTCGGCTTCGATTTCCGGCTGCGTAACAACTTCTGCCTGTTGTTCAGGCTGGAAAGTTGACTCCGGAGTCGCGGCTTCCGTTTCCACGCTGCTTGTCTCGGCAGTCTCTGTATCATCAGTCTCTGATGGGGCCGTTTCCGGTGTGGTCGTTTCCGGTGTGGTGTCGAGCGGTGGTTCGGACTGCGTCATCAAGTCGCCTGGATTTTCCGTCAGGGGATTCAGCTGACCGATCTCTTCCCATTCCACCAGGGGCTCGGGTGTCATGGCCGGACGACTACCGCTAAACATTCGCTCGACACGATCCGCAAGCTCCTGACTCGACATCGTGCCTCTTTGCGATTCAATAGCGACGGGTGATTGTCCAGGTGTCTGCTCGACGATCATTTCTCGTTGCGTATCAGGATATTGTTGTTCGATGGCTGGCGGCGCGACATGACGATTCCGCAACAGAACACTGTCGCGATCAATGGTCAGTTCATCGACGATATCACGGCGTGTGTGCACGTCCATGCAGAGCGGTGTGGTCAGGCACTCGGGCGCCTCGATCGAATCCCGGTCGCTTGCGCGGCCTGTGGACGAATTCAATGTGATCGATTTGGACAGCGGCGTACTCAATGATTCCGGCAACAATGCAGCCGGCGCGCCATCGTCTGTTGGCGTGGTGGGCCAGACGATAGGCTCGGCCCGCAGGTTTGTGGTGTTGCGCGTTTCAGTGACGTCGTTTGCACGTGACTGCGCGGGTTGAATCTGATGTGGCCGATTGCGGACGAATTCGTTGATCCCGGTCCGGCAGCCATCCACCCATTCGGGATTCTGGTTGTGTTCCATCAGGACCGCCGGCAATGGATCGGCGGTACCAAGCGGCGTGGTCATTCCGTAACGCGAGGCAAAGGACTGTCCAGCTCGCCATCCTGCAGCGTAACCAGGAATTTCCGGGGCCTGGTAAGCGGCGTCTACCGGCTGGGATTCCACAGGTGCTTCAATGGGCGCCATATCCATCGGAGCCATTTCCACGGGTTGTGCAGGTGCATAATTCGCACCCTGCGCGCAGCCGCAATCACCGTAGACATAACCTCGATGCGGACATCGGTGTCGGTTGAACGGGTTCAAACCGCAGCCGATTTGCGTCATCAACATCAGCGCGGCCGCAGCCAGCGACAACGCCATGCTCAGTTTCCGGGTTAGTTCGGCACCATTTCGAGGCTTGTTCGAGTTGCCCATTTGTCCGCAGTCCCTGCAAGCAAAATACAAAGAATTGACAGGACGCCCTTTTTCGGACTGATCCGTGGTACAGGTATCGGCGACACATGCGGCAAAACCCTGACGCCATGTCGTGGCTAAACACAACCGGACGTTTCACTACAACAGGGTCAGGCGGCATAACCGGCATGCGCCTTAGTCCCTGGGGCGAGACCATGGGATTCCCGGGCCGATACCCTGCCAAACAGGACCAGCCGCTAAAGTTTGACAGGCTGCCGGACGTGGCAGCCCTCGCTCGCTGGCGCGTCCGGCTGGTAGGGGGCATGGGGCGATGC
>JBPCVB010000154.1:0-5534 GCA_051010855.1 Pirellulaceae bacterium
ATATCGTCAAGCTAACACAGGATCAGGGTCGTGCAAATGGCGTGAAAACAGGCCCGTGAGTCGGGGTAATTGCCTGTACCCAGCGCAACGCGCGCACCTCTAGCTCGTTCCTTGTGATCCGGGAATCGATCTGCCGCGTTTGTTCTTGAAGCTGATCATGTGCGGCGTTTGCAGTGGCGTTTCACCACCAGGTTCATGCTCGTCGTCGTCATCGTGCAACTGATCCTCCAGTTCCTCATGTCGTTCGCTGGACATGCCTGATTTTGGCGCCACGTTGCAGAAGTACTTGCCAAGCGGACCGGCCAGGATTGCCGGGAACAGGACGAGGTCACCGATTAAGGCGGCCACCAGCAGAATCAGCATAAGAACACCGAACCGCTGAGTAGGCATAAAGGTACTGAAGGCAAACGCGGACAGTCCCAGGCCACCGATCAGCGTGGTTTGCGTCATGGCGCTCGCCACTTTTTTGTAGGCAAGCCGAATAGAATCCCTGCGATCCATGCCGCGGGCAATCCCGTGTCGGAACCAGTTCAGGAAGTGAATCGTATCATCGACGGCTACGCCCATGGCAACACTCGCTGTCATCATTGAGCCGATATCCACCAGCCGGCCAAGATGCCCCATCGCACCAAAGATCATCACGATCGGGAAGACGTTGGGGATCATGGCCACCATGCCGGCGCGAACGTTCAGGGCATTGCCAAAGTTCAGGCGTGTACCCCACGGACGCAACAGAATCATCATGACCAGAGCGATCATGACAAACGCCAGGCAAATACTTTCAATCAGACTGCGAAGCAATGACCGTTGAGCCTTGTAAACGATTGGAACGATTCCGGTGTACGAAGTCGTGACCAGTGATTCCGCATCGCCTTCCGCCTTGCGGTCGGCCGAGGTTAGCATCCCGTTCAGCGGCTGTTTGGTGACAGGATCGATCTCAAACCGGAAATCGTCGGCAAGGATCACGCTGCCGGGATCGCGGTCGACGTATTGCGGTTCAGTCTCGAGAGGTTCACCGTCAAGGCCGTCACCCTGGACGTCCGGGAGCACTACCAACTTCTTGTCGAGCAGCTCCTGGTCCAGTAATGGATGATTGGCGTGCTCCTCCAGCAAGATGACGACGTCAGCGCCTTGCAGCAGCGTTGCCATGGCTGCGGCTTTGGGAGGTTCATCCTCCTTGAACGTATCCAGATCCAGCCAGAAGAAGCTCCTTGACGGGAGCGGGCTGACCTTGCGACGGAAGCCACAATTCTCCAGCAAGTCATGTAGTGTGTTGGCGAAGATCGCCGTCTGCGCGACATCACCCTCTTCTGTTAATCCGATGTAGGGTTCCGGTTCGCCGGAATCGGAACGCGGGGCCGGAGCTGGTCCGATGACAATGACGCGACCACTATTGCGAGCTTCCGCGCCATGGATACGGTGAATCTCATTAAGGATCTTGTTCTTGTATCGATAGGCGGCCATACATGGCTCAACGACGGTTTTCAGTTCACCGACGAACTGCCCGTAGTCAACGTTGTTCAGGGCCGCAAGCCGCAGGCTGATTCGCCACAGTTCCGCCAGCGATTCCTCCTCGACTCGCAAATAGTCCTGGTTAAGGAGGGCTTCGCGATTGTGTTGCAACTCTTCTTCCACCGCGATCCGCGAACGGGCCGAGCGTTCCTGCGAACCGACAACTGCAGCGATCGGCGTCGTCAGGTCGGTCGACATCACGTTACCGATGACTCGTCTTTGTTCAACGGCGCTCTCGTCACCAAACACCTGCAGAACATACCGCCGCACACGGTCCGACAGTTCCATGCGTTGCAGCATCGACAGCTTGAAGTCGGCTTCCAGCAGATCCTCGTTGGTCCTCAGGTCTGGAGGCGGTAATTCCTCAGGTCGAATCTGGGCATCACCATCAACATTGATCACCAGTTCCATGGGGACCAGTTTGCCCAGGTTTTCCTCCATCCAGCGATAGTCGTTAAGAATCTTGGCATCGCTACGGAACAACTTGAGGAGCTGCACCGACGTCTCAATGCGTGCAATACCGACCGCAAATACGGTCATCATGATCAAGCCGACAACCGTGACGACAGCATGATTTTTCATCACCAATTCGCCAACGCGATACCAGAATTTCTCGACGTAGGACGTCAGGCTGAATCGGGGCTTTTCCGGCTCGTCTTCGTCCTCGCGTTTGCGACCATAGCCCGGTGGCCAGATGGTCAGCGACGCTGGCAGATAGGTAAACAACAACACAACGGTTGCCAGAGTGGCAATGGCCGAGAAAAACCCAAACTTGTTAATCGGGGTTAACGCGCTGGTACACAATGAAATCAGGCCCAGCGCAGTCGTAAACGCCGCTAATGCACATGGGAACAAGCCATGTTTCACAGCGATGTCGGCAGCGCGACCCTCGCCCCGTTCTTCGCAGGCATCGCGGTAGTAGTTAACGACGTGGACTGCCCCCGACAGTCCCAGCACATAAACCAGCGACGGCATCGTCATGAGTACGGCGTCGAGTGTGCCACCTAAAAACCAGACAAAAGCGAGACTGGAGATAGCGGCCACACCGCCGACGAAAAACAGCATGATGGTGACGCGGATGCTACGGAAACTCAGCCACGCCAGCGAAATACCAATAAACCCTGACAGGCTAACCAGCCGGAACAGCGTAATTGATCCCTCTTCGTCAATTGCAACGTTGTCGACCGGTGGACCTCCGACGTGCAAATTCTCTGCCTTGATCCCGCATCGGCCGGTCGCCAATTCGAGAATCCGGCCGCGCGGCTTGCCCAGAACCGGCCGACCGACGACTCGGGCCAGTTCATGCAGAACAGGATCATTCAGTGTGACTACAAAACACGTTTGCCGGGGTGGCGGCGTAACGTCGAGCCGCTTGAACAGGTAGTACCAGTGCTCCAGTTGATGGCTGGGCGGCGAGGCGCGTAGTTTGGCAATGTCGCCTTCATAATCGGTGTCAACAAGCTCATCAACAAACGCCTGGAATTCGACCTTGCGGTCAGCGTCCATCTGCCGCAATTCCTCTTCCGGCAGCACGTTCAGAAACGTTTCCAGCGTCCAGTTGAATTCGGGCACCGGCGTCGGTCCGAATAACACGCCGGTTAGTCGCTTGTGAGTTTCAATTCCGGCTTCAAAAAATTCCTTTTCGCCCTTGCCATAATCGCCGACGATCATGGTGCCATCGGCCCCGGCCATTTGCGCGAAGATATCCGGTCCGGTGATGACGTCCGTAAAGAACCGTGCGAACAACAGCGACGGATCGTTGTAGAACCGGTTGTCAATGGTTGAACCGAATCGTTTTACAAAGGTCCCTTCGGCATCGTTGGTGCCGTTGAGAAAGCGGTGGACGAACCGGCCACCGGCATCAATCAGATTGTTCTGCCCATTCCATTTAAAGATGCTGCCGTCCTGGCGGACGAAGTACCACTGGTTGTTCTTGCCCAACAGCCACTTTTCCTGGTACTCACCCCAGTCCTCGTAGTAAGTGCCGGTGGTATGCAGACCAAGGTCGGTTGCCCAGTCACGGGCCTCCAGTTCCTCGGACAACAGCTGATATTCCGTGCTGGCCGGATCCATGGTTTCCAGCCGCTTGCGCAACTCTTCATCACCCGCTACCGACTCGCGTCGTACTTTTTGCAGGAAAAGATTGAAGCGGTTGTCTCGGCTGTTGCAGCCTTCCCAACTGACGACCACAAACTGGTCGCCGACAAAATGCTCGCGAAAAAACCGCAGCTGTTTGGTTTCCTCAAACGACTCGGGGAGCCAGTCCGCCACGTCGTTCTTGATCCCAACGATGGCTTCGCGAGCACCGCGCAACATGAAGGGCAGCAGAAAGAACACGCAACACAGGATGAGCATCGCGCGATTGCCAAAAAATGGCAGACGTTTTGCAAAGAAAGATCTTCGGCTCATCGATGCCCTGGTACGGTGTTCCGTTAGGAGTTGCTATCAGAGTACCGCTGGTAGCAATTACAGTCCATGTCTAAAGCGTGCGGTAGCAAGCAAGTGAGGAGGGTCGGCACGACAGGATTGCCCATATTTGCCACGGCGAACGGCGTAATCCACTTCTCTTTACATCGACCACTTTCAGTGGACGTGCATTTACCTTCCACTCGGATCGGCAGGGATTGCCCAATCGGAACGGCCTGGGCCTGTCAAATGGACTAATCGCGCCAACAAGTCACATTGGCCAACCTGCCGGTAACGTCACCGCCTGTGGCTTACCCCTCTCCGCTATTGGACAAATAGATCCATGATGCAACACCGACAACAGCGGCAACAATCATGATGACAGAAATCGCGATCGTTCCGCGTCCGCGCATCAATCCGTAGACTGGACAATACAATCCGGCGCTCAATACACATCCAATACCATGCGCCGCCTTGGTACGAAATGCGACGATCGAGATCCATATTGCACCGGCCACATAGATCATTGACGACGCAATCGCGCTGATCATCCCGGTATTGACGGATTCTGTCAGCGACTCCATCACCAGTACGACCGCCAGTCCCATCAGCACCAGCACTGCAAAGATCGCGAAGCCGGCCATCGCAATAATGTAGGAGTCGGCCCCGTCGCCAAAGTCCTGGTCTTCGGCCCCAATCGGATTCTCCTCGATCTCCTGTTCAGCCTTGGCCATCGCCTTCTCGGCATCGGTTAAACCGCTGTTTTCCAGCTGCTCGGCATCCTCCTCTTCGGTATATGTGTCGAGGTACTGGCCAGTGGCCACGTTGTAGCCACACTCGATACAGATCACAGCGGTCGGATCCATTTCGGTTCCGCAGGCCGCACAAATTGGTCCCGTTGGCGTTGACTTGACGCCCGCATCATCCAGCAGATCGAGCAATTTCTTGTTCACCTGGCCGCCTGTAGCACCTGTCGAAGTCGCCCCGACCGCCGCGGTTGTGGGCACCTGGATCACGCTCTGGCAACGAGGGCACTTGACCTTTTTGCCCGCCAGGTTGTCTTTGGCCGCGAACGAGAAACCGCATTTACAATTGGTAGGAATCGCCATCTTGTCAGTCTTTACAAAGTGGATGCGTAGCTGGAGCACCAGCCCAGAGCGAAATGAGGGACAGGCTGGCCGTTATCCGGGATCGTTGTGAATCCGCACATCAACGCCGGAATTCACGCAATAACTCTATTTTGCAATGGGGACCTTCTTTGACAAGCGTCAAAACCTTTTGGATCGGGGCCAATTCATTGGGTCTGCTGACGATTGTATCGCTGTTTGGCCCAAACCCTGTTTTTGGCAGGCCCAAACTCATGCCAATTTGGCAGCATTTTGCCGACGAACGAATTTGACCCGGTGCAGGGAAGCAAACCCAGGGCCTTACCGAGTCTGTCTGGAGTCCCGAATTTGTTGAGGCATAGGCCGAAACCGAACCATTGGGACCAAGATTTCACATTCATTGGACCTTCGGCGCTGAATGGCGCGCCACTTGCCTTTAGACCACCAAACACGCTCCCAGTGCGCAAAAATGTCACGTCAGCGACACCGGGGTTTGAAGTTGAAATCATG
>JBPCVB010000155.1:0-5307 GCA_051010855.1 Pirellulaceae bacterium
AAAAGACCCTGAGTTCTGGCCGTACAACTTGCCAGGTTCTCCTCGCTCATTACGTTTGTTTTATGCGTGGCTGGAACTGTTGTTTGGGTGGATTGTCACGCCCTGGTTGTATTCCATCCGCACAACTCGCGCATGGCCCGCGCTAAATCATGCCACACGTCGCCGCCTGGTGATCGAGTGGCTGTTCCTCGCGGTGTTCTGGGCAGCGATTCTCGCAGCAGTTGGCTGGACCAATACATGGACCTGGTTCCTGGTGGGCCATTTCGTGCCGGCCTGGATTACCGGTTCAGTGCAAACGCTGCGCAAGTTCACCGAACATCTCGGACGATTCGGAAACACGATTCAGGAAATGACACGTACCGTTGTCTACACCCGACCCCTGGGCCGTGCCGCGTCAAGTAGCCAATTGCACGTGGAACACCACGGTACGCACCATCGCTGGCCGCGTATTCCGTACCACAATCTGCCAGCGGCAACGCCCATGGTCTATAAAGACGCCCAGCCCGGCATGGTTTTTCCCAATCATCTGGCTGCCATTCGCGACATGTTGCCTCATCTGGCAGACCCCAAACTGGGACCCCAATGGATTGCCGCGGGACAGCGGCCCAAACTGAAACGGCAACAGGATTCTGCGCCAGCGATTTAGTCTGCCATGTTCCATGTTACTGCGACACAGTATCGCCCCCAACATGTTACCGGTCTTTTCCGGTTGGATCATCGGAGACCTGGTCGGAATGTTGCAGTCCCTCGGTGTGGTCTTGCGTCTTTGTTGCCTCGTCTTGCAGATAGTGCATGATACGCCACACGTGGTAGGCAACGCGACGAATCCAGCGCAGCGTGTCCAGCTTGCCAATTGTCACGTAAGCGTCCTGTTTGTTGCTGGCTGCATTGGCGATCAATTCGTGGCGATGTTGTTCGGATTTGGCGTCCAGTTCCTGCCACACGGCATCCGGTCCCTCGGTCGCAGGCATGGCAGGCACGGTGTTCCCGGTTTCCAGCGTGGCCAGCGCCTGTTCGACCGTGTTTGACAGGACTTTTCCGAGCGGCGCCAGTTCCGGATCAGTGCCGGCTCGCTCGCCTCGGTCCAATTCGCGGCACCGATCAATCAGTCGTCGCAAATGATCGATCGTATGAATGGCCGCCAGTTGCGTGGGATACAGTTTTTGCGGGGCTGAGGAGATATCGATCGGTGTTAGATAATCCCTGGTTCGGTTAAGCGCCTCGTCCGCATCTGCCAAATTCTCCTCGATGTCGGCGATCGGGCCACGTGTCAACAGGCAGTGCAACTGGGAAAAAATGACCTTGGCCAGTTCTTTCAGTGTACCGCGAACGGCTGCCAGTGCGATAACGGGGCTTTCGTACAGGGAGCGATCGAGTCGTTGCGTGTACCTGGCCGGCTGCTCCGGGACCAGCCAGATCATCAGTCTGGCAAACGCATTGGTAAAGGGCAGCACCGCGATGACGCCGAGCAGGTTGAACAGCGTGTGAAACCCGACCAGCGCGATTTCCGGATTTTGGCGGAACCAGTCCGGTGCGATGCTTTCCCAGGCCCATGTGTAGGGAGCGATTAGCAGGAACGCGCCCAGCCCGGTCATGCAGTTGTAGATGACGTGCGCAAATCCGGTACGTCGCACGTCGGTCGAACCGCCGATCGTCGCCAAGGCCGCTGTCGCAGTCGTCCCGACATCCATGCCAATCACCAGGGCGGCGGCTTGCGGGAAATTGATCGTGCCGGCGTGAACTGCGACCAATGCGGTTGCGATGCCGGCACTTGAGGACTGCGTGACCAGGGTGAATGCCACACCGATCAGTAACAGCAGGAATCGTCCGCCCAAAGTGTCTTGCGGCAGACTTTCCGGCGTGACAATGCCCTGCAGTCCGGCCATCCCCTGCTGAATTAAACCGATACCAACAAAGATCAGGCCAAAACCAGCGAGTACCATTCCCAGGTCGGACCAGCGTCTTCTCAGGAACAGGTTCATGAGGACACCAAGCAGGACCAGGGGTAGCGCCAATGTTCCAATCTTCAGCTTGAATCCGAGAATAGCTACGAACCAACCGGTGATCGTCGTTCCGATGTTGGCGCCGAAGATGATACCCAGTGCCTGTGAAAAAGTGATTAGTCCGGCACCCACAAAACCAACGGCCGTAACGGTGGTGGCACTGGATGATTGGATAACGGCCGTTGAGATAGCGCCGGTGACCGCTCCGGATAGCGGGCTGTTTGTGAAACGGGCGAGGGCTTTTCTCAAGGCGTCGCCGGCAAGGGATTTGAGCCCATTTGTCATCACGACCATGCCCAGCAGGAAGACGCCAAGCCCACCCAGCGCATCAAGTAGTCCCGGATTCATCGGCGAAAAACCGGCAATAAGTGAGTTAGGACAGGGGAACGGACATCGCCAGGTCAATCCTCCGTGAATCGATACGTATCGTGCGTGTCGTAGTCGATTCGGTGCTTCTTCTTGAGTTCCGCAATGTGTCGCAACGTGCGTTTGGTATGGGGGCTTGCCACACCCTGGCCCGCGAAGTCTGGCATGGCCTCGAAACTGTGCAAAAGCGTCTCTTCCAGCGTTTGTCCGACCGTCATTTGCTTGTGACCCGCCAAGTCTACCAGTAACTGGGCGAGTCGTTTTTCCAGACGCACGTCGACATTGACGCGCTCTACCCGAACGGGATCGCCATGTGACCAGTCAGACTGGCCGAAACGCAGTTGATAACCGTTCAAGTCACGCATATTGAATTCGCGCATGCCCCAGATTTGGGTCTCGGGCGCATCCAGCAACTCGACTCCGTTGTTGTGGTACCACTGGAAAACTTCGTCAACATTGTCCACATGCAGGTACAGCCAAAATGGTTGATTAACTGCCGGACCAATCCAGAAGTGAATGGTTGCCTCATCCAGGGCCACGGCAGCGTGTGAGGGCGGTTCGCCCCACAGAAACAGTTCCCTAAATCCGAGCTTTTCCGTGTAGTAATCAACTGCCTCGATAATGTCCGGGACCGGAATCGTAGGAAAGGCTGCTGGACAGGCAATGTCCGGCTTGTCAGTCATATTTCGCACCTCTTTTTTTTGACGTCCGTGGATTCATGCCAAACCCGTCAAGTTGCTGGGCGCACTGATTCATGATTCATATGGCAACTATTATGCTTTAAAAGCCCGGGCTTTGGCGATGGCTGGATTAGCCTCGTCCAGAGCCTTTGCAACCCAACCTGTCTTTCAGAGCAACTGGATTTCGCGCAGGGTACCGACAAGTGATGGAGCAGCTGCCGTTATGGATCAATATTGGCGTCTTTGCCGTCGCCGCCGCCGTGGTCTGGATAGCCGGCACCAGTCTGGCCATCGCCGCAGAGGAAATCTCCGACCGGCGCAGGATGGGTAAGGCCATCATGGGGCTGCTCGTACTGGCGACAGCAACCGAATTGCCGGAAATCGTGACGACATTGGTCGCGGCGGCCAGCGACAATGCCGAGTTATTGCTGAACAACATGTTTGGGGGCATCGCGTTGCAGACCGCGATTTTGGCAATCGCTGATGCCACGGCGATACATGTCGCGATTACCCATTATCCCCGCAAAACAACACCGATTCTTGAAGGCACCTTGCTGATCCTGATTCTGGGTGTGTTAAACGCGATCATCCTGATCGGAGACATCCCCCTGGCGGGCCACATGGGAGTGGCCTCTGTTGTGATGGCCGGTCTGTACTTCTGGGCAGTCGTCCTGTTGAGACGTACGGACAGGAAAACGGGGTGGCGACCGGTTGAAATTCCGCCTATTCCCGAAGGCGCTCGCGCCGGAATGTTTCGACTTTCGGTGTCCGCGCTGTCCGATCGCTCGCTCTACCTGCGGTTTGGCATTGCCAGCCTGGCAATTCTTGTTTTTGGTGGGGCGCTGGTCTTTGCAGCGGAAGGCATCGCCATACAAACGGGACTGGGCAACAGCTTCGTTGGCGCTACCTTGCTGGCCGGGTCCACCTCACTGCCCGAATTGAGTACGACCATTATGGCGGTGCGACTGCACTCATTCACAATGGCCATTTCCAACATTTTCGGTAGCAACCTGATAATGACGTTGTTAATTTTGCCTGCCGATGTGCTGTATGTGCGTGGGCCCTTGTTACTGGAAGCCGATCCCTCAGCGGTATACGCCCTGATCTGCGGCATCATCGTGACAGCGATTTACGTCATTGGCCTGGTGGTTCGCGGCAGACAGCGGATTCTCGGAATGGGATACGATTCATTTGCCGTAATTCTCGTGTACCTGGCTTCCGTGGCCATTCTATTCGGCCTGAAATAACTTTTTGCGTAACCTTTTGCCCGCAAGCGCGTATTGGATAAATGACAACCCGCGCAATGATGCGTGGCGGTGTAACGAGAAAAACGCCGGCCGCTATTGTGCGGGTACTTCGATCCAGAAGTAGCCCCGCAATTCGCCTTCAACAAACCCGGTAGCCGCATCCTCCGGATACAGGGACAGGATGGCATCCCGCACATCGGTCGTAACCTGCACATCATTGCCATGACATTGCAGGCAGTTGTCCATAAGCGGAATAGGCAAGAGAACTCCCAAACCGTGGCCCGGCAGCGTGACATACTGTTCCTGTTCGACACGGTCTTCAACCAGGCGTCTGGCCCAGCCCGGCGGAATGTTATCGGGGTTGCGCAACCGAAATGATGTTCGGCCGATGCGTACGCCGGTCTCTTCGCTGACCGCTTGAGCCAGCTCCGGCGCGCGACTTTTGCACACTTCAATGGATGCCGCCGGTCCGTTTGCCGCCATGGACCCGGTCAATTCCTCAAACAAGGACGCGAACAACTTGTCCCGCGCTGACAGGGCTCGCTGTTTTTGCTCCTGCTGGGTCTCCGTCAATTCGATGACGGGCTCATATTTTTTTGTGTTGTCCTGGACGGGAGTCGGAGTTGAGGAATTGCAGGCTGCCAGCATGACAACCAGCAAGGCCGAAAGCGAAATCAGGGCAGATCGAATCACGTGATATTCTTCCGTATTGAACTGGTAGTTTTGATCGATGCTCCGGCGATCAGGCGCGACCCCGCAACATGCCGTGCCAGTACAGCCTGGGTAGTCCGTGTTTCTTGAGCATCAACATGCTGAAGCGTTCTTTCGACTGGTCAAACGGAAACGACTCCTGCGGCACCTTGTCGTAGTCGAATTCGGCCAGCACGAGACTTGAGTAACTGGTAACAAGCGGACACGAAGTATAGCCGTCATATTTTTCTCTTGGCGACTGACCCCGAATCATGGATTGGATATTGGCCACAGTCACCGGCGCCTGCTTGCGAATTGCCG
>JBPCVB010000156.1:0-4344 GCA_051010855.1 Pirellulaceae bacterium
AGGGGCTGAGTTTCTGTTTTATTTACCGTCCACTGCCAACCTGGGCAGGCTCCGCCTGATTTTGGCTACTAGTCAAACTCGCCGATTCGGCTTGTTTGAACACTTGACCTTCCTTCATTACAAACACAATATCGCTCATCAGGCTGATGTCCTCCAGCGGGTCGCCTGGCACGGCCACGATGTCGGCGATTTTTCCGGGCTCCAGTGTCCCCAGGCGATCATCAATTCGCAGGAGCTTGGCGGCTTCCAGCGTGGCGGCCTGGATTGTGGCCATCTCTGGCATGCCTCCGGCGACCATTAGCTCAAATTCCATCGCATTTTTGCCATGCGGCGAAACGCCCGAGTCGGTTCCGAAAGCGATCTTTACGCCACGGGCGTAGGCGAGGGAAAAGGTTCGCTGCATCACCGGTCCAATGGCGGCCGCTTTGGGCCTCACGACGGCTGGAAAATAATCAGGTTCCTTCGCTTTTTCGGCAACCCACACACCCGCCATGATCGTGGGCACCATGTACGTGCCACGCTCGATCATCAGATCCATCACTTCTTCAGTCATATAGGTGCCGTGTTCAATCGAATTGACACCGGCCAGCACAGCTCGCTTCATGCCTTCGGTTCCGTGGGCATGCACGGCGACGGAAAAATCATAATCCGCGGCCGTCCTGACGACGGCTTCCAGTTCCTCGAGCGTGAACTGCGGATTGTCACCGCTGCTGCCCAACGAAAGTACGCCACCTGTAGCGGTCAACTTAATCAGATCTGCCCCGTCCTTGTAACGTTGACGCACCGCTTCTCGTGCTTCGTCCGGCCCATTGATGACTCCTTCGTCCGGATCGGCGTCGCGGCGAAATGAGCCAACCAGACCGTTGGTCGGATCGGCATGGCCGCCGGTCGTGGCCAGCGACTTGGTAGAAGTGAAAATGCGCGGACCGATGATCCAGCCTTCATCAATCGCTTTGCGCAATGCGACGGTGTTAACTCCGTTGTCGCCCAGGTCGCGCACGGTTGTGAACCCGGCCATAAGGGTGCGCTCGGCATAAACGCTGGATCGCAGGGCAATCTCCGCCTCAGTCATAAAGAACCGTTCGGTATACGATTTCCTGGACATTTGCATCGACAGATGCGTATGCATGTCCATCAAACCGGGCATCACTGTGCAATCGGTCAACTGGATCAGCGTATCGCCGCTCGCTGGTTCTATATAACCATCGACAATTCGGTCAATCTTGCCGTCGACAACCACCAACGAGACTTCGGTTCGCGGAACGTCACTGCTGCCGTCAATCAAGCGGCCCGCGTGAATAATCGTGTCGCCGTTGACATTGGCGGCAAAAAAACTGGCCACCACGACAACAAATATCATTTTCAAATGCATCGCATCTCGCCCCTGGTTTCAGTCGATGTTGCCCGCAAGTCGCAATCTTGCACCAATGGCCATCATAACATCGCTCGATGTTTGGATGTTTGGCGGCGACATGCAAATTTTCTGGCGAACCCTTGAATACCCCCACTGTGAGAGGGTGGTTCGTACGATGGCTTCACAAAGCCGTCGCTGCGTTGGGCCGCACCTCAATCGACGACTCTGGAGAGCCATCGAGCTGTGCGAACGCGGACATCCAAAAAAAATTCTATCAATTTCCGCGGTTGCCGGTCAGGGAATTGGTTTTTGACCGGGTGATCAGGATCAGTTGTCCCGTGGAATGGTTCATCATGTGCATCCTGTAATCCTGTCCGCGACCAGTCACAGCCGGGGAGTAAAAGTACGCACCTCGTCTTGTCCCTCTTGAATAATTGCGCAAGTTGACTCGGGAACCTCATTCCAGGCACCGGCGAGATCGGACAGCGGCTCTGAAACGACCAATCGCGTTTCGTCTGAAACACGATGTAGTGTTGGGTTATCGGGATACTGTGCGCGGAGTGTCGCCACGTCGGTGGAATAAAACAACGACCTTGAGCGGCCTTCGCTGGAGGAACGAAACACCCAAATGCTGCGACCATCTGACGTGGCAATCGTCATCTGAATTGGATGTTCAATTCCCCTGGCCCGACCTGTCTGCTCGATCAAGCCGACGGCCCGCTCGACGGCCTGCGGCGGATCGTCTTGCAGGCCAAACGAAAGTGCGAGGTAGAAAAACACCTCCGAGTCAGTTGATCCCTCGATCCTGGGATACAGCGAAGGGTCGACCGCCAAAGCCAGATCACGGTTGACCGCCGCGAAATCCCGGATCAATCCGTTGTGCATCCAGAGCCACGACCCGTAACGGAAGGGGTGACAGTTGGTTTGCTGAACTGCGGTCCCGGTTGATGCGCGAATATGAGCCAGTACCAACGGCGAGCTAAGGTGTCGCGAAAGATCCTTGAGGTTGCGATTGTTCCATGCCGGTTCAATGCTGCGAAACAATCCGGGCGACGTATCTGCCTCGCCATACCACCCGATCCCGATCCCATCGCCATTTGTCGTCGTGGCGCCGAACTTCGAATGCAGGCTTTGATCGATCAATGAATGCTCGGGCTTCAACAACAGCTCGTCGAGCGATACGGGACTTCCCGAATAGGCAAGCCATCGACACATGGGTTCTTTCTTCAGTTTGGGATTTGGTTCGTCTATTCGTATAACGGCAAGCCGCAGGCGACGGCGTTCGCTCCGGATCAGGTATGGCGCGAATGGCTCACGCAGACTTCACTCCCGCGTGCCGGCGGTGGCCGGGGTCGCGGTGTAGTAGTTTTGTTCGAGCTCTTCGATCTGTTTAAGCAAGTCGTCGTAGTCGGGTGTGCCTGGCAGGGCATAGTTCAGGTTCTTGAACAGACCAGTCAGACGCGTGAAGAAGTCGCGTGCCTGTTCCTTGTTCTTGAAGTGGTAATCGCGCTGAATGACATCGCGTAACATCCCGAAGTACTCTTTTTGACGCTCGATGGGCACGGCCGCGTCAACGGGATCAAAACCGTCCTGCTGCAGATAGACCATGTCGACGAATAGCGACTTTTGCCACGTAACAAAATCTTCCAGCGTGACGCCTTCTTCGCCGGTCACCTGCATCATCTGGTTGATGCTGTCACCACGTTGAAACAGCGCATGAGTAGCTTTGACCTGAGCCGTCCAGTCCGGCGGTGGTAAGCCAAACCAAAGGCATGGAAGTTTCAGGCGACCTGTGGCGAGCGGTGATGCTGACGACCGGACAACCGGGATGGTAGGGAAACCGATGTCGTCATTTTTTGACAGGTATCCAGTCGAAGACGGCCCTTGGTTCAGCAGGATCTCTGCGGGTTCACATGTTATAATTTGTCCTCGCAAAATGATGATCACCAAAAATTTATCGCGATCAACTCTCACCCGTCGCTGCTCGTCGACCTCTTCCAATTATGGAAGAGGTGGTATGGAACATTGTTTTCGCGAATGAAACTACAGCCATTGCGCTTTCCAACTAGTCCCCAGCGGCTACATGCGCGACAAGCCCTGCAAAATTTTCAGGTTTGAAACCACATTGATGTCGAGCTGATCGAGGAAATTATATGAACACCACGAAAGAAGCGAACAACCTTGGTCGAACCGTTGACGCCTTCACAAATTTAGTCGTTGACAACCTCTACCAAACCCAAGGACAGACCATTCCGACTGCAAGCAAACACGCTGTTTACATGGCGATAAGCTACGGAGTTCGCGACTATCTGATCGAGCGCTGGCGTAGAACTACCGATGCCCGCTACGCGGCGAATCCGAAAGTTGTGTACTACCTCTCAGCGGAGTATCTGCTTGGCAAGCAGTTGGAGCAGAATCTGCTGTATTCTGAAACGTGGGAACTGGCGGCGAAGGCGTGTGCCCAGCGCGGTCTCGATCTGAATGATTTCCTGCAGTTGGATGTAGAGCCGGGCTTGGGCAACGGCGGATTGGGCCGGTTGGCGGCTTGCTTTGTCGACTCGCTGGCGACTTTGGATATCCCTGCGATCGGCTATGGTATTCGCTACGAATTTGGCATTTTTAACCAGACATTCAAAGACGGCTGGCAGGTCGAGAAACCAGATGAATGGGGCCGGTTGGGAAACCCCTGGGAATTTCCGCAGCCAGAGGAAATGGTCGAAGTCGGCGGCTTTGGAACTACCGAGTATTACGCGGACACATCCGGAAACCAGCGAGTGCGGTGGCTTCCCAAGCATACGGTTTTTGGCGAGCCATGCACGACGCTGGTGCCTGGATACGGAACCGACACTGTCAACATTTTGCGGCTTTGGCGAGCCCGTGCCACAGAAGAATTTGATTTCGAGCTGTTTGACGAAGGCGATTACGCCCGCGCGGTTGAGCGAAAAATCCGCTCAGAAAACATCAGCAAAGTGCTTTACCCGAATGACAAC
>JBPCVB010000157.1:0-6196 GCA_051010855.1 Pirellulaceae bacterium
GTACCGAGGCGAATACACAGAACTGATAGTCCTTAAGTTGCATCATTCGCATGGACGCGAAGACCAGCAGCACCGCCATAGCGGTTGAGAAGATCAGTGTTCGGAACGAGAAGTCCTTGAATCGATGTATCAGTTTTTTGACCCAGCGAATCGGCAAAATATCGTTATCCGCGTTCACTTCGTCCTCAGTCGCGGATGAAGCTTCCGCCACCAGTGTCGCTTCGCCGTCAGAATCATTGCTGGAAATCGAAATGGAACTCGACGAGGGGGAATCGCTGGAGGAGCTGTCAGACAGAGATCCGACCCATGATAACGCTCCCACCATGAAACTGATCCACAAGGCAACAGCGATCAGCGCGTTGACAATACCGGTGGCCAATAAACCGAGTGCGGGGCCACGCATGTTTTGCGCCGCGAAGTCGTAGTCGGGACTGGTTCGCGGGCCAGCCTGCAACGGACTCTCTCTCTCTGCCCTGGGCCACAAAACGGCAGCACCAATCCTCGCATCCAACACCTTATGCCATGGCTTTTCAGGTTCAGCCGGCTTCTCTTTCGGCACGCGTTCGACCGGCCCCGGTCCTTTGCGAATGCTCTTGGCGACGGCGTCAGCCAGGAGTTTCGCTTGCTCGCGGTGCTCTTTTTTGATGTGCAGGACAAACTGACCGTGTTGGTTGTTTGGTACATCGCTGACCGTTTCCAGGTGAGCCGCCTTTACGGTAAGGCGGTCCGAAAAAGCACCGGCCTTGTGTTTTGCATCGAGGAGTTCGTTAACGGGAATGGTGACGCGGTGTGGCCTGGATTTCATCGCTCCCAGAACGTCATCTCTAACTTCAAACTCGAGTTCGATAACTGATCCGTCGAAATGAGCAATTCCCAGGGCAACGGCGAAACCGTGGTACATTTGCGGAATGGAAAACGGCACCCGCAAGACATGGCCAGTCGGGTTGGCCGCTACCGACTCGTCCGGCTGACTCTCGGGGGTTGCATACGGCTGACTCTCGATCGACTCAACAGCGGTCTGCACCTGGCTGGCTTGTTGATAACGTTTGTCGGGTTCCTTCTCCAGCGCCCGCATGACGACATCATCCAGACTGGCGTTGACATGTGCTTTTTCACTTGGCGCTGCAAACCGGCCCAGCGGCAGTTCGCCGGTTAGCAACTCGTAGAACACCACTCCCAATGAGTAAATGTCGGCACGATGATCGACCTTTGTCGGCTTTTCGATCTGTTCGGGCGCCATGTAATTGCGAGTACCGACAACTTGCTGGGTCCCCGTGAGTGACTGCTCGTAGGAATCGCTTTGCACGAGTTTGGCCAAACCGAAATCAGCGATCTTCACCGCGCTATTTCGACCCAGCAAGATGTTCTCCGGTTTGATATCGCGATGCACGATGCCTTGATCATGGGCGTACTGCAATGCCTCGCAGACTTGCTGGACGACGGACAGGGCCTGATCGGGTTGCAAGCTTTCGTCACGCATGGCGGTCCGCAAGTCCACGCCATCGACGAATTCCATCAGCAGATAATGCAGGTCGTCGACAGTGCCGAATTCGAACACCATCACGATGTTCGGATGCGTCAATTTGGCGAGCGTTCGGGCCTCGCGTGTAAATCGTTGGGCGAACGACGGATCGTTGGTCAAGTTGGGTGAGAGGATTTTGAGGGCAACAATTCGGTCCAGGTTCTTTTGCCGAGCCTTGTAGACAGCGCCCATTCCGCCATGGCCCAGTAACTCGATGATTTCCAGATTTTCGAATCGATGCTGCAGATCGGACGGTTGAGGCGCGACAAACGAAGCACCCAGGGCCGTGCTGGCCAACGAGTCCCGAGTCGGTTGCGGACGGCCCATCGCCAGAGCCAACGTACACCTTGGGCAAATGCCGGCCGGTGCATTGGAAGGAATCGAAGTGCCGCAATTTTGGCAACTGGCTTTTGGTGTCATCACAGACTCATATATGTGTGGTCACGGCTCTGTCGACAAGCCCGAGTACCTGGAAATGAGGACCCGGATTACCCGGTTGTCGACTGAGGCGACGGTTACCCATATATAAACGCATAATCGGCAGTCGTTACGGGCAAACAGGAATATTCCGCGAACCCCGTAAATCTACGAATCAAATACGCTGAAAAGATCGTTCAACTCGTCGTCCACCTGATCGGGATCAGCAACGGTCTGGGCGATTTCCTGCCGCACCAGATCGCCGCACCGCTTGCGCAATCGATGAACCGCTACGCGAACGGCGTCTGTCGTCATTCCCAGACGCGCCGCAACCTTGGAATAGGGAACTTCGGACTGATCGTTCAGATAGACCCGCAATTCCTCAAAGACTTCCTGTTTGCCGGACGTCTCGTAATCATGTTCCAGTTGCGACATGGCACGCTCCAGCAGCGTCATCGCCCATGACCGCTCGAACAAACGCTCTGGCGTGATTTGATCGACGGGCTCCACGGCAAAGCGACGGTCGGCTCCTTCGAAATCGATTGAAATGATGGAGCGTCCACCGCCCCGCTTTTGCGTATTTCGATGGCGGACCCAGTTGGACCGGAAGTTTGACAGGGCAGTCAGGAGAAACGAGCGAAAACGACCACGCTCCCGATCAACAACCTCCAGTCGACGATGTTCCAGCAGGTCGGCAAAAAACGACTGAGTGATGTCTTCGGCTTCTGCTCGCGAGTGGCGTTTCCGCAAAAACGCGTATAACGGATACCAGTACGACTTGCATAGCGCTTCCAGCGCTTGATGTTGCTCAGGCGAGCTATCCTCTCCCGCCTTGACGACGACGCTCCACGAAGTTGTCGCGAAGCGACGGTGCCTGCTATCGATTTCGTTCGACTTCGAGGAACTCATCCTGGTCCGGCTGGAAAATACATCAACGGGAATCGCCTGAACCCGCTATTATACACCCGTTTCTTGCCAACCGTGGCATTCGTCCGACCCTCTGTAGCGGATTGAACTGGAGGTAACTGAGGAAACGGAGTCGTAGCACGAAAGCCCATGTTCGTTTCAACAGCGTTGCCTGGGGGGCGTCATCCGAAAGGGGCCTCATCCGAACAACCGCGTCAGGGACGATCGTCACTCTTCTTTTTGTACACGGTAATATTGGGCCTGCGGGAATCGCCCTGCTTCACGCCGTGAACTTCATGCCATTCGTCGTCGTGTATTTTAAAGACATACGAAAAGGGCCCCGGATTGGTGTTACCTTCATTCGGGCCGTGAGTGAAGGTCATGTTGCGGTAAGTGAACATGTTCAATCCGTTGGCATGCGTGACTTCGAAATCAACCGTCCATTGTGCAATTAACTCGTCGTCACGATAACGGGAAATGGTTTCCTTGTTGCCTTCGATTTCCTTAATCGAATAAATCTCCTGGCCTCCCCTCTCCATGGTGAGCTCCCAGGTACCCTGGGCCATTCCCAGCACCCTCTCGGCAATGTCCGAATCATTTGTGGCGGTTGCTTCATCCTGGGCAAAAGCGAATGGTGTCAGCATCAGGGTCATGCACAGGGCAAGGGCAAGTTTCACGGCTAACTCCTCAAAGAAGAATACGGGTCGATGCCAAGAGCGGCCTCCCACAGATTGTGATGTTCGTTATCAGCTGAAGGCGCCGCATTATAGGCCTGTCAAAGTCCCATCGCTACCAAATTCGCCGCGGGCCAGCATGGCCAAGATGCGAGGTTCGGCCTGCAATCTTCAACACTGCATATTCGCGGCCCCTGGCCATCTTTTTGTGATCTTGCTGGCAGGTTTCGAGATGCTCATCAGTGCCCTTCCTGTTCGTTTGCTGGTTGAACCGCAGTTGTACCAGACTGGAAAGCTGCACAGACATCTCGGTGATGCAGGGACTCCGAAAGATGCAGTTTCTTTTGGAGTTCAGCAAGCGTTTGAAGAATGGGCGATGAGGGACTTGAACCCCCGACATCTTCGGTGTAAACGAAGCGCTCTAGCCAACTGAGCTAATCGCCCGGTTTGCCGGTTGGGTTTCCGGCAGGTCAATCACTATACGGAAAGCGGCTGGGACAGGCAATCCACAACCAGACTCGATGAACTCTCACTTTCGTAGAACTCGCGACCGATACTTCAGTGAGGTTGAAGTTGTTCCCCTTCATCCGGCCTGCGGCCACCTCCCTCAGGGAGTAGGCACATTTGTCCTCATCCCGACTTCGACTAACGCGGCTTCTTGAGCTTGGTGCCGTCCATTTGGCCGGCAGGAATCATCTCGGAGTAACGAGGTGCTTCGGGATCGTCGGCTTCACGGGCGTACAGCTTTTCCAGGCCTTCCGTCAGCGCCGGTACCATAACATCTTGCTCAAATGCCTTACGTTCGTCGCCTTCCACGGCATCCCAGCGGGCCGACAGATCCTGGCCCTCAAACACCTCGAACAATACCTGGCCAAAATCGTTGCGTTCCGTTTTTGGTTCGCCTTTGACATGGCACATGTTGCAAGTCACACGCAGATTCTCGTGCCTTGCCTCAAGGGTCTTTTTGAAAATGCCGTGAGCCGTGACCGGCCCCGCTACAATCGCGATCAACATGCCGCAAATGGAAAACGCAGCCGTGTAGCGCATCACCGTTGTCCGGATGTTCGAATTCATGATGTCCTCGTTTCGTGAATGCCAATCGGGTCTACTGGCAGCCGGGCACGAACCCGTGGAATTATGATTGGATGTTTCTGCTAATTCGTCAACGCTGAACAATAGCATGTTGACCTAATGCCGGGAGAACCCGCGGTGATTCCCGGTTACGGGGGAATCGTCCTCGTCAACGGTCGCTGGCGATCCCATTAACGCGGTGTGCGTACCGATCGGCCCGGATCATCGGGCGGCATGGCCAGTTCGGCGTGTTGCTTCATGCAGTCGTCCAGAGCCAGCGATTCCAGGTGCGGATCGGTGGCCGTTGACACATTGCCGCACTGGACGCAGCGAACGGGAGTTCCGATTTGTTGCACGTTCCGTTGCCACTTGCGGCTGCAATGTGGACAGGTATGAGTAAACAGCACCAGCATGGTCTTCGGTCCTTGCCTGCCTGGAAATCGAGCAATTCCTGCTGCGTCGCAAAATCTTAAGCTGGAACCTGCAATGAATTATCAAAGTTTGACGGAGATTCCACAAGCAGAGAATCTGCTCGGGTATTACAGAATAAAAGGCCTGCGGCAACCAGCTGACAGTGCCTTCATGACTAGCCAGCATCCAGAGCCCGGGGATCGGATGGCGGCTGCGGATCGGGCAGTCGGTCGACACGCTGCGAAACTGCAGTCTTTGCTGATTCCTTTTCAAGACTGGAATCGATGGTCTCGATAAAGAAAGGTTGCAACGAGTCAAGGATCTCGCTGAGTTCCGCTACGATTTCGCCAAAGCTGTGTTCATGGATGGATGATTCGACATCAATTCGTCCAATCACGCGCTCGTTGACAACCAGTGGAATTTCGGCCGTCCAGCGTTCGTCGGGCGGCACCTTGCGAGTGGCCTTGGTATAGTTGGCATGAAAGCTTTCATGGATCCACGGCAGGTTGAGATCCATCGTGAGATTGTGCAGATGTTTGTTTTCGGCAAACTCGCGTAGCACTTGCCAGCACAGGTCCCAGTTGCGTTCGCCCTGTAATCGCACCGAGGCGTGATGACTGGATTCCTCAATCCGCGGCATGGTAAAGAATGACCGGAGAATTGATTTGGAACGACTGGTAATCAGCTTGTATTCAGCGAATCCAAACACACGCCCCACAAACAGAAAAATCACCACTGCCAGAATCGACAGAACCGCGTACTCAGGCTGTTTGTAGATGACAGTCATCACGCCGCCGGTCGCGGTCATCAGGCACATGGCAAAAAACAACAGCAGGGCCCGGCGTGGACCAAAGCCCTTGCGAATCAGGGCGTGATGCAGGTGCCCACGGTCCACGGTGTAAATGCTGCGACCGGTCAGGCGGCGTCGGACGATGGCGGCTATCGTGTCAAACATAGGTATGGCAAGCAACGCAATGGGAGCGATAAATGCAAAAGCAAACGCTTGCTTGTTCAGCGACATTGCGGCAATGGCAGCGATGAACAGTCCGACCAGCATACTGCCGGCATCACCAAGATACGCGGAGGCCGGTGGGAAGTTGAAACGCATGAAGGCCAACAACGCGCCGGACATCGCGGCCGCAACAACTGCCGCATCATAATGTTTGGTCGCGTACGCCATGATGCTGAGTGCCAG
>JBPCVB010000158.1:0-4591 GCA_051010855.1 Pirellulaceae bacterium
GACCAGATTTTCCACTCGGCGCCGCTGCAGTCGGGCCCGGATTTTTCCAAAGTTGCTGATTTGATGTTGGGTCAGATTTTTTCCCGAAATCGAGTTCCTTGCAAAAAACAATCGACTGACCGCTGTCAGCCGATTGTTCGAGAGTGAGTCGGGGTGATAGGATTCGAACCTACGACCTACTGGTCCCAAACCAGTCGCGCTAGCCAGGCTGCGCTACACCCCGTATCGCACCAATCCTACCGCTGCCGCCAGGTTGTCGCAATGCGACCCGGACGGCGAGACGATTCGTTCCCCGGGCCAAACGATCAGGCGGCCCGTCTCTCGTTGTTTCCTTCGGCCCCGCCCAGATGGGCTCGCAAACGCTCAAATTCCCTGGCATTGGCGAAGTGAATGACGATCCGGCCATTGCCCCGGGTATTTTGGCGTATATCAACATTGGTGCCGAGAGCGTGTTTCAGCTCCCTTTTTAGTGATTCAATCTGCTGATTGATGGTTCGCGGTTTTCGCGTATCAGACGGCGACGTGTCCTCGCGGGCGATCTGATCGGCCACGTCACGTTCGGTTTGCCGTACGCTCATTCCGTCGCGCTGGATGCGGTTGCAAAAGGCGATTTGTGCCGAGTCATCGCCCAGCGGCAACAAGGCCCGCGCGTGCCCCATCGAAATGCTGCCCTGTCGCAATGCGTCCTGAACCTGCGTCGGCAAATCAAGCAAACGCATCAGGTTGGTCAGTGTCGAGCGGTCGATTTTCAGGCGACCCGCGAGATATTCCTGGGTGCAACCGTGCTCGTCAATGTAACGGCGAAAGGACAACGCTTTTTCAATCGCGTTTAGATCCTTGCGTTGCAGGTTCTCAACAATCGCCAGTTCAGCCACCAGTCGGTCGTCGGCCTGACGCACACGCGCAGGAATGGTTGACCAGCCAGCCTGAATCGCGGCGCGCAAACGACGCTCTCCCGAAATCAACTGGTAACGGCCGTTAACGACACGAACCAGAATGGGCTGCAACATGTCGTGGGACTTCAGGCTTTCAGCCAGCGAGGCGATTTCCGTTTCACTAAACTCGCGTCGCGGCTGAAACGGGTTGTCGTCGATTTCGTAGACGCTCAACTGGACCGTGTCGCCTGTGGTTGATGAACCGTCGCTCTCCGGGTCACCTGGCTCAATCGTTTCGTCGTGCTCCGCGGAGGCACTCAACAAGGCTTCCAGTCCGCGGCCCAGTCGTTTCTTTTTCCTCACTTGAAAGTACCTCCATGCACAATTCGGTATAGGCTCGTGCGCCACGGCTACGGGGAGCGTAGTCCATTACCGACTGGCAATGGCTGGGTGCTTCGCTGACCGTTACGTCACGCGGAATTACTGTCTCAAAAACAATCTCGCCAAAGAACTCGCGAACCTGCGCTTCAACTTCGTGAGTCAACTCCAGCGTCTCGTCAAACATCGTCAGCAGGATGCCGGCAAAACCCAGCTGGCCCGAACTTGCCCGCATCACATCGCGAATCACTTCAATCATCTGACGCAATCCTTCCATGGCGAAGTATTCGCATTGAATGGGCATCAAAACCTCATGGCTGGCGGACAAGGCAGTTTGCGTCAAGCGACCCATCGAGGGAGGACAGTCAAGTAATACAAAGTCAAACAATCCGGTGCAGGACTGTAGTTGTTCAACGACTCGGCGGCTTTGGCTGTCATCCAGGTTCGCTAGCAAATCGATGTCGCGAAACCGATGGCTGCCCGGAAGGACAGTTACGTTTTCGCAGGCGGTCGGTTGAGCTTCATGCCGCAAGGCCCGATCTCCAACCAGAGGATGGGATGCCACCGGCTGGATCCCCAAACCTGTACTGGCATTGCATTGCGGATCCATATCGACCAGCAACGTTCGCTTTCCGGAGCGTCCAAGGCCCACCGCCAGATTGATGGATGTCGTCGTTTTGCCGACGCCACCTTTCTGATTCGCAATGCATAGGGTCTTGGCCAAGGGGAAATTCCGAGATTCCTGCACAGGGAACGAGGGAGAAAGTAATTAGCAGGACCTACCATACGCGCGAATGCCAATTGACTTGGGTAGAACAAGAGGTCGCGGATCGATAGTTACCTGAATTGCGCGGTCTGTGCAGAAGCCAGAATCGGGTTCCACGTGAAACTCAACGCAAAAACCGCAAGTTGCCTAGTCAGTTCCACGTGGAACTGGTGATTCATACCCGGCAGGCATTGCCAACCGGCTATTTCGTTAGCGGATTGAGCACAAGGCCGCTAAGCAGTTTGGGATAGAAGTAGGTGCTCTTGGCCGGCATCCGTTCGCCGGCTTCGCTAATTAGACGAACGTGATTAATCGTTGCAGGCATCACAATCGTAGCCAGCTCAAAGCGTCCGCCGGTTCCCTGCTGGCCCGTGGCATCGCGTCCGGCATCATCGCCGCTAGCAATTCCGTTGACGACCTCTTCGATTTTGCGGACGTACTTGGGCGTTGGCAGATCGGTCAAACCGAGCAGCGCAGGGATCGCCAGTTCGTGCAGGATGGACACGCCGAGTTCCCTCCAGCTGGCACTCTTGTCGGGCAGTCGTTCCGTCATCATGGCGGCGCCCTGGTCTGTCAATTCGGCCATTACCCAGGTATCGTCTTCGGCGCAGTAGAAGGCCATCTGGGCCTGGCGGTCATCGACCATGATGCGTTCCCATATCTCCGCCGCCTTGCTGCCCCCGGTCCCGATGACCTGGCAGCTGAATGCGGGGGCAAACTTTTCGCATAGCTCTGACGAGCTGATGGGAGGAATGCCACGCCACAGTCGATGAGTGGGCAAGACAATCATGCCAGGGTCATTCATGCTGACGCAACACATGGAGACATAGTTGGCCGGATGGTCGGCCGGTAGCGATTCCGCACCATCCAGTTCATCCTGGTAGTTCAAGGCCGTCTCGTAGCGGTGATGCCCGTCGGCAATGAACAGGGCCCGCGGACCCATTAACGTTGCCGCCTCGGCGATCGCAGCCGTGTCAGTAACGGGCCACAGCTTGTGAACGACGCCGGCATCGTCAGTAGCCTGAAGCGGTGTTCGATCGTCAATTGCTGCTTCCAGTGTCTCCTGAACCTGGTTGTTCTCGTCCGCATAAATCGAAAAGATCTGACTGGTATTGCACTGTGTGGCGCGAGTCAAATTCAGGCGATCCTGCTTGGCCTTGGAATGGGTTTCCTCATGCGGATAAATGCGCCCATCGCCAAACTTTTCCAAATGAATGCGACTGATAAATCCGCGCCGTACAACCGGTTGGCCGTCCAGTTGAAATTCCTGGTGATAAACGTAGGCGGCTGCGCGTGGATCCTGCACCATGACACCCTGTCGCAACCAATTGCGAATGAAACCGGCAGCGCGTTGGTAGTGGGCTCCCTCGTTGTCACCCGGTTCGGGACGATTGAGAATCACACGCACGATGTTGGCAGGGTGTCGTTCGAGCAATTCCTGCTGCATTTCGCTGTCGATGACGTCGTACGGCGGTGCGCACACATCACTCAGATTGCCCACATGGGCCATGTCGTAGCGGTACGCTCGAAACGGTTGAATATCGGCCACAATCCCCTCGATCACTAAGGTCCGCAAAAATGCTAGCTGGCAGGCGTCCAGTGTACTTTTCGCGGCTGGTGAGCAAAGGGGACTGAATTGGCCTCGTTGCGCTAATGTGGCGAACACGACGGCAACAAAAAAGCCCGGCAGGGTGCCGGGCTAATTGCTGTTTGGATTCGACGCACTGAGAGCCGTCAGGACCGCATATTGACGATCGTTATACGGGCTCTAGTAGCGATAGTGATCCGGTTTGAAAGGACCATCGACCGGGATGCCAAGGTACTCAGCCTGCTCGGGAGTCAGCTTGGTCAACTTGACACCCAGTTGGCCCAGGTGCAGCCGAGCTACTTCCTCATCGAGGTGTTTGGGCAACGTGTGCACGCCGATCGGATACTTGTCCGTTTCGCGCCACAGTGCCATCTGGGCCAGCACCTGGTTGGTGAATGAATTGGACATCACGAACGACGGGTGACCGGTTGCGCAGCCGAGATTCACGAGGCGACCTTCGGCCAGCAAGATCAGTGAATTGCCGTTGGCAAACGTATAGCGATCAACTTGCGGCTTGACTTCTTCCTTGGAGATGCGACCAGCCTTGGCCTCCGAGTCCAGCCAATCAACGTCAATCTCATTCTGGAAATGACCAATGTTGCACACGATGGCATCGTTGGGCATTTGAGCCATGTGTTCGTTGGTAATGACGTCGCGGTTGCCGGTGGCCGTCACGAAGATGTTGCCGATCGAGGCAGCCTCTTCCATGGTTGTCACCTGAAAGCCTTCCATCGTTGCTTGCAACGCGTTGATGGGATCGATTTCCGTCACGATGACACGGCCACCGTAACGTTGCATCGAATGGGCACAGCCCTTGCCAACATCGCCATATCCACAGATCACAACCACCTTGCCGGCGATCATGACGTCAGTGGCTCGTTTGATACCGTCGGCCAGCGATTCGCGACAACCGTACAAGTTGTCAAACTTGCTTTTGGTGACCGAGTCATTGACATTGATGGCCGGCATCTTCAGTTCGCCTTT